>JAESQQ010000720.1 GCA_016765095.1 Planctomycetota bacterium
CGGCAACACCGGCAGCCTGATCGACATCGGTCACTACAAGCACGCCGGGCCCGGCGGCGCCGGAGCCCCCGCAGCCGCGGGAGGAATGGGCGCCTCGCGCGCCTACAGCGGAAAGGCCTTCGAGAAGGCCACCGAGTTCGAAGACGCTGCGATCCACGAGAAGCTGGCTGCGATCTGGACCAAGCCTGAGGGCCAAGGAGGCGGCCAGGGCGGAGGCGAAGACCCCCAAGCTGGGGGCGGCGGGCAAGCTGGCGGCGCTCAGCCGACTGCCCAGGGCGAAGGCGAAGAGGAAGGCTACGACTGGAAGCTGGCCCTCGTGACCAAGAGCCGGATCTATCTCCTCCGAGTCGAGGCTGAAATGTCCTCCGACGTCAAGAACACGTTCCGAGTCGTCCTGACGCGCGGCAAGGACGACAAGGCGCGCGCCCTCCTGATCGAGGAGGTCGCCCAGTGAAGGGCTCTCAGCTCCGCCTCTTGGTCGCCCTCGGCAACGTGCTCCTGATCGCAGCGATCGCGGCCTTGGCGTTCAGCATTATCCGGGGCTCGAGCTTCTCCGAGCTCGAGACGCCAAACACCAACTTCGACGCGGTCAAGTTCCAGATCGCCGACACCTCTGGCCCCCGCAGCTCGATCCAAGAGTTCTCGGTCGTGTGGCAAGCCCTCGACCGCAAGGTGATCGTCGTCGCTCCCAAGATCGCGCCTCCAAAGCCCGCCCCCGCTCCGACGATTCAGACGCTCGGAAGCCGCCTTCGCGTCGTCGCCGTGCATGACGACCATGACGACCCCAAGAAGAGCACCGCGATCGTCGAGACCCGCGGAAACGGCCAGCAGCAAATGGTCAAGTACGGCCAAAAGCTGCAGGGATACACGATCGTGGGAATCCGCTCCGAGGGCGAGTCTTCCGCGATCCTGACCGTCAAGGGCCCGACCGGGAAGTCCGAGGACATTCGGCTCGTCAAGTGATCGCTGTTCGCGCCCAAGTCCCGCTAAACCCCCTCCCGAGCCGCCGCGTTCCTCTTCTGACGACGCACTCGTCGCTTGGAGGATCGCGAACGTGATCTCGGTGGGACTAGAGCTGACGGGCACCTCGATCAAGGTCGCAGTCGTCGAAGGGAGCGCGGCCAAGCCCAAGCTCAAAGCCTTCGTGACGCGCAAGATCGACGCCAGGAAGGGCGAAGCCGAGGACGACATTGTGAGCGTCCTCAAGGAAGTCTTCAAAGAGGCCAAGGCCCCCAAGACCGGCGTCGTGGCCTCGATTCGGGCCCAAGACTGCATGATCCGCGAGATCACCGTCCCCTTCACGGCAGACGACAAGATCCGCAAGACGGTCAAGTATCAGGCCGAGAACTACTTCACCTCGCTCTCGATCGACGACCTGATCATTGAATACAGCAAGTTCGCGGAGGCCGAGGACAAGAGCAAACTCCTCGTGGCGGGGATCAAGAAGTCCCACGTCGCGCGACGACTCGAGCTCCTCGAGGAGATCGGCGTCGATCCCCAGTCGATCGACCTCGACGTCGCGGCGCTGTTCAACACCTACGCCCACCTCGGCGCGTTCGAGGACGTCGGCGCGGCCCTGATCGTCGAGGTCAAGTCGGAGACCCTCAAGGTCGGAGTCGTCGAGCACGGCAAGCTCCGCTTGGCGCGCGCGATCCGAATGCGGCTTGGGTCCATGAAGCTCGACACGCTCACTCCAAAGAGCATGGGCATGCCGTCTGGCGCCTACCCCAGCCAAGCCGACGAGAGCGCGCGACTCCCCGTCGTGATCCTCGACGAGGACGACGACGAACACTTCAGCCTCGAGGACAGCGGAATCACCGAGGTCGAGCGCGAGGGTCTCCTGCACCGCGTGTTCATGGAGATCGACCGGACCGTCGCGACCGTCCACCTCGAGACCGATATCGACAAGATCTACCTAACCGGCAGCTCCTGCGTCCTGGACGGGATCGAGGAAGTCTTCACCGAGCACTTCGAGATCGAGGCGGTCCGGCTCGACATTGGCGCCAAGCTCGGCGGCAAGTCGGGCCTCGGCAAGAAGAGCGTCTCGATCGAGGGCGGAACCGCCGTCGGACTCGCCCTCAAGGGCCTCGGGATCGACCACGCTGGAATGGACTTTCGCCAAGAGGAGTTCGGCTATCGGGGCGCCTTCGCGCAGGTCAAGAAGGGCATGGCCTGCCTCCTGACGCTCATGTTCGCGTTCACGTTCCTCTACGCCTACGGCCTCAAGCAAGAGCGCGGCGAGAAGAGCAACCGAACCGACTCCGTCATAGGCATGCAGCGCCACCTCTACACGGTCTTGTTCCCCGACGTCACGACTGAGGACGGCTACCAGCCGCTCGCGTCCGGCGGCAACAACTTCGCCACGGAGCTCGGGTTCAAGCGCGACGAGCTGGCGAACAAATACGGCGGCGGCGGTGGCGGCGGTCAGGGCCCAACGCTCTCCTCGCTCGAGATCCTGCGCCACTTCTCACGCGCCAAGAGCCAAGTCTCGCCCCGATTCCAGCTCAAGGTCATGCAGGTCACGATCGACCCCAAACCAACCAATCAGAGCACGTTCATTGTTCGCACCAGCGAAGAGTTCGGGACCGTGATGCTCGAGCGAAAGTTCAAGGGACACCCCGTCCTGATCGGTAAGCCAGGTCGAATCAGAGCCCTCAAGGCCCGCGAAGGCAGCGGCTTTCAGTTCGAGTTCATAGTCAAGATCCGCAAGCCCTCGGTTGGCCCCTAATGGCGCAAAAGAGTGAAGAATTCGACGTCCTGACTTTCTTTATCTACGTGATGGTCCTCTTGACCCTGATCGTGGGAGGGTTCGCGCTCCTCAACCGCAACAAGCTGGGCAAGGACACCCTCAAGCTCAAGGGCGCCGTGCGCGGCCTGGGCAAAATGGAGGAGCTCGCGCTCGACGAGGACTTCCGCGATTGGATCTCTCGCGAGCGCAACAACGCTGTGCTGAGCAATACCGACCGCGACAACACCACGGGCGAGTTCCGCGGGCTGGTGTTCAGCCTCGCTGCGCGCCAAGGCCTCCAGCAATCGCTCAAGGGTCGCCTCACGCCGCGCGGTGTCTATCAGGACCAGGTCACCCTCATGAAGGAGGCCATGTTCCAGCTCCAGTTCGACGACATTCGCGTCGAGAAGCTGATGCGATATCTCGTCTCCCTTGAGGAGGGCTGGCCCGGCTGCCGAACCACGCGGATCAACGAGCTGAAGTACAACGAGAAGACCAAGACCTGGAAGGCTTCGATCCAGGTCTCGATCTTCAACCCCGCCGACGACTAGACCAAGTCTTCGCCGGCCCCTGGCAAGCCGAGGTGCGCCTCGACTTGCGCCGAGGCGTCGACGTTTGTCCTCGCTCGCGGGAACCAGACTTCAAACACCGCTCCGGTGGTGTCGACAGGTTGGTCAGCGAGCTGGATCGTGCCTCCCAGGCGCTCGACGAGGGACTGGCAGATCGCGAGCCCGAGCCCGGTCCCTCGCCCGACTGGCTTGGTCGTGTAGAAGGGATCGAACACCCGCGCACGCACGTCGGGTGCGATCCCTCGCCCGCTGTCGCTGACGACCAGGCCCAGGGCCGTCGGACTCTCGACGAGGGAGACCTCGACTCGGCCGGGGGGATCGCCTTGCTCGGCGGCGTCGACAGCGTTCTCGATCAGGTTCAAGACGACCTGCTGAAGCGCCCCCTCGTCACTGACGAACACCGGCCCCTCCTCAGGAGCTCCTTGAAGGTCGAGTGTCACGCTCCGACGTTTCGCCCCGGGGGAGGCGAGGGCCACGCTGTGCCGGAGCACGGCGCCGAAGTCGACTGGGGTTCGCTGGCTGGCTTCGGCCCGCGCGAGGCCCAGGAGGCGCTTGAGAATGTCCTTACAGCGGAAGGCCTCCTCCTCGATCGTAAGCAGCGAGGCCGTGAGTTCATGGTCCGGACCGAGCTCTTCGCGAGCCTCTTCGGCGTAGCCCGCGATCGAGGCCAAGGGGTTGTTGATCTCGTGGGCCACGTTGGCTGCCAGCCGACCGACGGCGGCCAGCTTCTCGTTGCGGGACAGCGAGTCACGCGCTCGAAGGAGGGCGCTCGACTTGTCTTGGACGAGCAGCTCGAGCTCGCGGCCCCACTGGCCGAGCTCCTCTCGCTGACCTTCGAGAGTCAGGTTCTGTAGATCACGCTCCTCCTGGGCGGCGAGCATGGCTCGATAAAGGTGATTGCGGCTCCGCATGATCTCGCCGACTTCGTCGTCTGGAATGTCGGCTTCGTCGACCAGCGCCCCGACTGAGTCACCCTTTCGCGCGGCGTTGTCGGCGCGGACGATCTTCCCGAGCGGCACGAGGAGCGTTCGACGGAGGTAGGCCAGCGTCACGAGCGCGGTCACCAAGAGCGCAAGCGCCCCGGTCGCAAACGCAACCCAGGCCGTGTTTGCGACCTGCCGCTTGAGGTCGATCAGCGAAGTCTCGAGGTAGACCACCGCGTCGTCGCCGACGCGCTGGGTCAGCACGATCTTGCCCTCCTCGCTCCGAACCTGATACGCGAGCGGGTCTCCGGCCTTGAACTGGGCGACCGCCGTCGGCTCGGGTCCGCTCCAGCCAGAGTCTGCCTTCGTAAGGAGGTGACCCTGGCGAGTGAAGCGACGAGCGCCGTCCTTGGTGAACACGAACACGACCACGTCGGCCCCAGCAGGCGGCGTAAACCGAACCCGCGGAGGCTCCCCCCGGGTCCCCCGCCCCGCCAACGCCGCCTCCAGCTGAGCGTCCACCTGCGACTCGTCCGGCTTGCCCGCCTGAAGCGCGACTCGAACGGGCTCCGCAACGCTCGCGGCCCAGCGCACAAGGTGGGCCTCACGCTGCGTCTCGAGCGTCTCCCAGAAGAAGGCCGTAAACACGACCAGCAACACGAGCTCGACAATGCAGAACGCAAGCCCCAGCACGGTGATCAGTCGCCCAACCAGACTCCGCCGAGCGCGCCGACGAGAGCGAGTCGTCTCCTTGGGCGCGCTCACGCCCGGCTCGACACCGGGCGGCGGGCGGGGGTA
>JAESQQ010000721.1 GCA_016765095.1 Planctomycetota bacterium
ACGCTGTCTCGCCAGCCGCCGTCGGGAACGCTGTCTCGCCAGCCGCCGTCGGGAACGCTGTCTCGCAAGCCGCCGTCGGGGGCGCTCTTTCGCAAGCCAGGGCCGGGTCAGGGCCGCGCGCCTGCCTCTTCGGGGGAGCAGCCTCCTCGCTCGGCAAAGATGCGCCGGCCAGGCCCCCCCCGCTCGGGGCAACTGCAGCGTCCCCCTCGCTCGGGGCCCATGCGTCGTCCGCCCCAGGCAGGCGTGCAGCGCAAGAGTACGCCACCTCGCTCCTCGACGATGAGCCGTTCGGCTCCGCCCTCGGGTGAAGGAGGGGGCGCTAAGCCTCCCAAGCCGTCGCGCCCCAAAGCGAAGCGGGGAACGCGTCGAGTCGAGGCCGCGAGCCAGCGGACCAAGAAGATCGTGAGCTTCGCCGAGCTCGGCTGGGTCTGCTCGCCGGCAGGCGAGGGCCAGCAATCGGGAGCGCAGGCGCTCGCGTTCGACGTCGGCACCGAGTGCTGTGCGGCGACGACCTTTGAGGGGTCGCTCAGCAAGCCGCGTGAGCGGGCGCACCCCACGATGGTCCTCGTGACCGATCCCCACGCGTTTCGCTCCCTCGAGCCCTTCTCGCTCGAGACAGGCCTCGCGGCTCTCGAGCGCTGGCCGAGTGAGCGCGTTCTGCGTGGGACCCGCGGATCGATTCAGATTCCGAGCCAGATCGGACTCGTCGAGTTTCCTGCGGACCACGCGCTCGCGGGACTGATCGGGAAAGTCCGGACCGAAGCCCGCTGCGAGCAAAGAAACGTCGTCCTGACCCTCCCGACCTTCATGTCCTCGAGCATGGCTCAAGACGTCCGTGACACGGCCGCGCCTTACCGCAAGGGCGCATTTCGCGGCGTGCCTGGCGCTCTGGCGAGCGCTTACTACTACTGGGCGCCTGCGCTCGCAGAGTCGAGCGGAGCTCAGCTCGCGGCCTGGTCGCGGGGAGCGCTCACGGCTGGGCAAATGCTCGTCTTGGACTGGGGCGCCTCAGGGCTGGAATACGGATGGGTCACGGTTCGCCCCGGAGAGGGCGAGACCAAGACGGAGCTTCGCCTCCGCTTGGCGGGGATCTGGCCCAGCCTCGGAGGTCACCGCTTGACACTTCTGATCGTTCAGCGGATCCACCGGATCCTGACCGACCGGATCCTGGCTCAGGGGCCGAGCGACGATTTGATTCGCCGTCCGCTCTTCGACCCACGCTCGGGCTTTGTGCCCCGCCCGATCGGCTACGAGGAGGCCTTCGATCGCCTGCGTGCGATCGGACGCCCGGCCAACGCTGAGGAGGCCAAGGAGATCGAGGGCCTTCGCAACTTGCTCCTGCCGATTCGCTGGCAGTTCGAGCCGGGCGAGGAGCCCGCGGGCTATGCGCCCTTCCGTCGGTTGGCGGTCGCGCATTTCAAGGGGCTCTGGCAGGCGGCCGAGCGGGTCAAGCGGATGGTGTTCGCCCACCCGACGCGAAACCGCGAGCGGGGCGTGATCCCCTGGAACGCGGACGCCCTCGACTCGCCCTTCGTGAGCGACCTCGAGGATCGCTTGGTCGAGGTTCCGGTGCGCTCCTACTTGAACCTGATCCAGCGCAACCTCTCGCGCTTTCTCAGCTACGTGCTGCGGCGCGTCCGGCACCACGTCCCCGAGGGCACGATCCCAGTCGCGTTGAGCGGCATGCAGTCCGCGAGCCCCCTGCTGCGTGAAGTGATCGGATACGAGGTCGCCCAGGGCAGGCTCAAGGACATCACCGTCGCTCCCGCCAGCACCGATCCCCTCGAGCTCAAGGCGACCCTCAACCGGGGAGCCGCCCTCTTGTTCCGGGACAAGCGGACGCTCGACTTCGGGCCCGTGCCCGAGGTCCTGCCCTTCTCGATTCAGATCGCCGATTGCCTCGGGAACGTCTCGATCTTCACGGCGGGCCCGCTCGACGAGCTGTCATGTTTCCAGCGGCGGATTCGCGTGGAGGGCGGGTTCCCCCGCTTCGAGTTCTTCATTTACGAGTCCGAGGACGGGCTCCGGCGCGGGTCGTGGGGGTGTATCGACTTCCAGGTTCCGTTCGAGTTCAGCGAGAGCGACCAGACGATCTCGGTCGATCCGCGCTACGGGTTTGGGGCGAATCTTCCGACCCTCCGCGAGCTGCGCGGCGACGACGGGCAGGCGCTGACACGCTGCTTCGACCGTGAAGACGACGGGCCTCGTGAGGGGGCGATCAGCTTTCGGGCTTACGCACCTCGACGGGACGCCAACGCTCGCAAGCTGCTCCACTTCCTCGAGAACGGCCTCCGGGGCGAGTTTCACCGCAAGGTGTATCTCCTCGAGCGGGAGTTCCCCAAGCCGCAGCCGAGGTTCGACTACATCTATCAGCGCTACTACCTCAGCCGGAGCCAGGAGTTGCTGGTCGTTCGTGAGTGGTGGGCGCCGGTCGAGGGTGGCAAGCTGCTCAGGAACAAGACCCTCCATGTCTGCCAAGGGGCGACCGAGGCGAACACGATCCTGGGCCTGCACTGGGGGTCTTACTAATGAACTGGGCTAAGCAGAGGGGCGACCGAGGTCGCTCGAGCTCACTCACACGAGCTCTGTGGACACGTCCACAGCACCCTGGGGAAACCGCATGAGCGCTGGCACCCTGCACGACGAGTTGATCGACGAGCTCAAGCTCCTAGTCGACGGCCTCAAGGATCGAACCGAGCGCGGGAGCGCTGGTCGCGAGTTCCTTAACGGTCTTTTGCGGGACGCTTACGTCCTCGAAGAGACGGCTGGTGACCAGCCGGATCTCGAGGACAGCCGCTGGCTGGCGCCCTTTGTTGAGGTCGTGGTCGCTAAGCTCGAGGTCGGCGCGCAAGTTCTGCCCGACTCGACCAAGGCGTTCGAAGCGGCCGTCGAGCGGGTCTCTGACCTGCGCGAGCGCAACGAACTTCTCGGCGAGCTGAGGGAGCGGATCGCGCCCCTCCTCGACGGCGACCTGCTCCGACCCGAAGCGCGCGAGCGACTTGAGCGCTCCGGCGTGCGCGCGACGCTCAACTCCAAGCGCTTGTTGCGCTCGGCGGC
>JAESQQ010000722.1 GCA_016765095.1 Planctomycetota bacterium
CTAGGGTGTCCGATCAGGAGGCGGTTGATCGGAGCCAGTTCGACCTGCGCTGGAAGGTTGCTCTGGGGCTCGACGATCACGGCAAGCTCGCTTGACGGGCACGTCCTCCAGGCAGAGCATGGCTCGCTGGGCGTGGCCGAGGTGGCTCAGCGCCGCGTCTTGGTCGAGGACGGCGTCCACGTAGCGAGCGACCTCCGTGCCGATCAGCGCCGCCCGCTCGCGCCAGTAGCGCGGGTCTCGGTGGCGGTAGGGGGCCCGGTGCTCCGGGAGGTGCTCCTCGACGGTCGACCACTCGCCTGGCGCGACTCGCCGGTGGGTCGCGATCCGTTTGTGATCTGCGTAGACGACCACGCTGCGCGAGGTCGAGCACACCCAGGCTTGGATCCCGAGGTGGACGAAGGGCACCGAGTAGAACGCCTTCCCGACTCGGACGTGGCTGTCGCGGTGGACCTTGAGCTTCGCCCAGGCCTGGGCCTCGTAAGGCTCTTGGGGGAGCGGGAGGAGCGCCCCGCGCTCCTCCTCCTCGAAGGCCTGCAGCGGTCGTCGTCGCGTCGTGCCGTGCGTCCGCTGGCCTGCGATCTGGACGGTCCAGCGCGCGAGCTCTCGCTGCAGGACGTCAGCGTCCTCGCGCTTGAGGTCGCGGGTCGCGAAGAAGTTGCGCTTCACGTAGCGCACTCCAGACTCGACTTTGCCCTTCTTCTCGGGGCTCCGGACGGGGGTCGGGTCGACCGTGAAGCCGTAGTGACGAGCCAGCTCGCGATAGCTGCGCGTCAGCTGGGTCTCCTCGTGGACCGAGAAGGCTCGTCGGATCACGGCTGACTTGAGGTTGTCCGGGACGATCGTCTCGGGGACCCCGCCAAGGCGGCGAAACGACTCCTCGTGACACCACGTCCAGGTCTCGGCCGATTGGTCGAAGACCAAGAGGTCCACCCGGTGCCGGCTGTGGCTGAGGGTTAGCGTGAAGACCCACGCCTTGCGCTCGCGAGAAGTCTTGGGGTCGAGCACGTGTCCGACGTAGCCGAAGTCGACCTGGGCCTCGAGCCCGGGACGAGTCGTGAGCGGAATCGCGACGTCCCCGGGCTGCACGCCGCGGGCGGCTTGGAGGCGTCTCGCCAGGCGGCGCACGGAGTGATAGCTCGCGGTGAAGTCCTTGCCGTGCTTGAGGACCAATGCGTCGTAGATCGCGCGGGGGAGGGCTCCGTTCTTGGAGTGCGTCTCGATCTCCTCCCGCCAGCGGTCGGCGGTCGAGACCTGCTGAGCGGGGAGCTTTGCCGGTCGCTGCCGCTCAAGGGCTGCCGCGAGCTCCTCCTGAGTGGGCAGGTCGTCGGCGGAACCCGCCAGGAGACCTTCGGCAATCAAGGCGCTGCGGTAGGCCCGCTCCGTCTTGCGCGTCATGCCGAGGAGTTTGGCGACTCGGCTGGGCTTTCGCCCCAGTCGGTGGTGGCGAACGAGGTCTTGTAAACGGTGCATGCTGATCCTTGGCTGGCTCATGGCCCTCCCCTTCTGTTGAAGGGGAGGATCCGAGGAAGCTCCGTCACCCCCGGAGAGGTGGCTGGAGCCGAGGTGACGAACGTCGCGTCGCCCTCAGGAGCCAGGGGTCGTGCCCGCTTGGGCTACCTGGCCGCCGTCAGCTTGGATCCCATGGCTGCAACGCCAATGGATACCTTGGGTGCAAAACGGAGTGGATACCTTGGCTGCAAAACCACTGGACCCCTTCGGTGCAACGCACCTGGATACTTACCCCGCTCTCTCACAGTCGGAGAACAGCCGGGTCGCAAGTGCACCTCGTTCATAGCGACGCGGCGAGGCGTGACGAGGGGGCTACGCCTTGAACACGTCCTCGATTGTGTTGGCGGAGAGTGCCCGCTGCGCCCAGTTCTCCAGGTCGACTTCGGTGGCACCCTGGACCCGCGCCTCGACCTCTGGAGTCACCCCGCCAAGGCGAGCCAAAATGCTCAACAAGAGACGCTGTCCTCCCTCCAGTCGGCCTTGCTCTCGGCCTCGCTCCATCAACTGCTCACCTGCGGTCACAGCTACCTCCTCTGCCTTCGGGCCACCGACACGCCTCAGCTCCTCACGCAGCTCGTCCGACGTGCCGAGGTCCCGCAACAGACTATAGCGAACGAGTTGCAGCAACGGCCCGGATTGCTCGGGGAGGTCGTTCGCCAACTCACCGATCAGGTCGGCGCAATCCCGCCACACACCCACCCCACGATCGGGATCGTAGGCATGGCGGAAGAAGATCCAGGTCACCGCCGCGAAGGTCGGAGCCTGCCGCGCGCGCAGCTCGGCGTCGCTGAACTGGGTCAGGTCGTCGAGCACGAAGCGAAACGAGGGCACCAAGTGCTTGGCCCCCGCGAGGGGCGCGGGCAACTCCACGAGGTCCTCGAAAGCCTGGGGCGCATTCCACGTCCGCTCGCCGTGATAGACGACGATCGGCAGGATCGGAGGGAGCTTCTCGGGCCGGCCCTCTTGGTCGTCCAGCCACTGCGACCAGATCCGCACCATGTAGCGCAGGACTCGAAACGCCATAAGCCGATCCACCGTGCTCTGGTGCTCGAAGAGGACGTAGATCAGCGTCTCCTGCTCGCCCAACACCGCACGATAGAGGACGTCGCTCGACCGATCGCGGAGGGCTTCCTCGACGAACTCACCCGGCGCGCGGGTGATCTCCGCGCCCTCGAAGGCTTGAGCGACCTCTGGCGGCAGCACCGCCCGACAAAGAGAGCGGGCTGCCTCAGGCGTCAAGCTGGCCTTGAAGAGCGCATCGTGAGGATGGTTCGTCATAGGCGAATCCTACGCCAGCGGCCGACGCCTCTCCGCTCGACCTCCGCCGTCCGTCTGGGACCTTGGCGGAGGCTTCTGGAGCTAACGCTGCCGCCGAACCTGGCGAACCTGGTTGATGTTGATACCGACCGAAGGCTGTCTAGCCGCGCGACGGTCGCCGCCTGACGAAAACGAGAATGCAGGCGGCCGGAACCCGCTCAGACGGAGGCCCGCGGACCGGGTCAGCATTGGCGTCATGCGAGCCCTCCTCGAGCCCAAGGTGGACCGACCCGCGACCCCGAAGTCGACCCTAGAGTGCCCGGGCTGCGGCGACTTGTGCGACTCGAGCCTCGAGTCCTGCCCCTCTTGCGAGTCGTCCCTGCCGGGGCGAAAGCGCTAGTGGGGTGTCAGGAGGCGATTTTCTCAGTTGCGCCGGCATCGTCGTCGCTGGCAAGGCGCGAGGAGCGGAGCTTACCGGGCGTAAGTGACCGACGAGCAACGCCGCCAGCGGCGGCGAGGACAAGC
>JAESQQ010000723.1 GCA_016765095.1 Planctomycetota bacterium
GGACGGCCGCCGAGGTGGAGCGCGAGCGCTCGGCTGCGGGCGCGCCCGAAGCCGGCCCGCGCGTAGCGTCCACAGGTTCGGGAGAGACGGGTCTCTCCTTCGCGCCAGAAGTGGAGGAGGGCTGGGACCTTCTCGCAGCGCCAACCGGCGGCGAACAGGCGCAGCCAGAGGTCGTAGTCCTCGGGGCCCTCGAAGGCCCGATAGCCGCCGACTTCGGCCAGCGCGGTCGCTCGGAGCAGCACGCTCGGGTGCGCGAGGGGGCTCTCGACGAATCGCTCCCGGAGGAGATCCTCGTGGCGGCGGAGTCCGTTGAGCCAAGCGTCGTAGCGTGATCGTCCCGGTTGGACGTCTAGTTCGGGGAACGAGCGGACGAGGCAGCCGACGACGGCCAGGCGGGGGTCGGACTGAAGGAGCGCGCGGGACCGACTCAGGCGCTCGGGGTGGGTCAGGTCGTCAGCGTCCATTCGGAGCAGGTATCGCCCGCGCGCTCGCGCGCAGCCGTGGCGGAGGGCCGCGACGAGGTCCCCGGAGCTCTCGGGGATCGGCAGAACGCAGACTCGCTGGTCGCGGGCGGCCCAGGCGGCCAGCCGTTCCGACGTCCCGTCGCTCGAGCCGTCGTCGATCGCGAGGAGTTCGAAGTCGCCGTCGGTTTGAGCCAGGACGCTCGCGATTGCTGCGTCGACGGTCGAGTTCGCGTCGCGGATCGGGAGCAGGACGGTGGTCGGTGGCGGCGCGCTCACCGAGCGCAGCCAGACGCTCGGGGTCGAGACATGGCGGTCGAGCCTAGCTCAAGCAGCTCCCTTTTCGCGCTCGTTCGCCACCTCGCACCAAGTACGGTACCGTTGGCGCCGATGAGAATCCTAGTCACTGGTGGTGCCGGATACGTCGGTAGCCATGTCGTCCGTGCGCTAAAGCGCGCCGAACACTCGATCCTGGTCGTCGACGACCTCTCGACTGGGAGCGCTGCGTTTGCAGAGCGCAACGGAGTCGAACTCCTCGAGGGGGACGTCGGAGACGCGGCCTTCCTCGACAGCGTATTTAGCGACCACACCATTGACCTCGTCGTGCACTGCGCGGGGCTGGCGGTCGTGGGCGAGAGCGTGCGTGAGCCCGATCGCTACTTCGCGGTCAACACCGTGGGCGGCTTCGTCCTCCTCGAGGCCATGCGGCGTCACGCCGTGACCCGGATCGTGTTCTCTTCGACGTGTTCGGTCTACGGCGTCCCCGACTCCTTGCCGGTCACCGAGGAGACGCCGACCCGACCCGTGACTCCCTACGGGGCGAGCAAGCTGGCCTTCGAGCAAATGATGAGCGGCTATGCGCGGGCGTATGGCTTTCGCGCGCTCGCGCTGCGCTACTTCAACGTCGGCGGAGCCTCGACCGAGGGTGACCTAGGCGACTTGAACGCGAGCGGAACTCGGCTGATCCCCAACCTGCTCGGCGCCGCTCGTCGCCAAGAGCCCTTCTCGGTCTTTGGCCACAACTACCCGACCCGCGACGGGACCGGCGAGCGTGACTACCTTCACGTCGAGGACCTCGCTCGCGCCCACGCGCAGGCTGTGGCGCGTCTCGACATCGTGGATCCGCTCGGGTTTGGGGGCGCGCTCAACCTCGGCATGGGCCGTGGCTACACGGTGCGCGAGGTCTTGGCTGAAGTCGAGAACCAGCTCAGCGAGACCCTCTTGGTCCGCGAAGTCCCTCGTCGCCCTGGCGATCCTCCCGCGCTCGTGGCTGACGCCAGCCTGGCCGGCCGGATCCTCGGGTTCCGCGCGGACCACGACCTCGCCAGTATCGTTCGCTCGGCTCGAGTCTTTGAAGAGCGGGAGCGCCAACCGGGGGGGCTGTTGTTCGAGCGCGAACGCCAACTCCAGGTCCAGGTCGCGAGCGGCGAGACGTCCCTGCGCCTCGGCGAGGCGGTCGTCAAGGCGGGCTTCGTCGATCAGGAGGGCGTCGATAAGGCCCTCGACATTCAGCGAGATCGCGACGGGGTCGGCGAGCCCCACCAGCTGCTCGGCTTGATCCTGCTCGAGACAGGCGCGATCAGCTCTGCGCAGTTGATTCGGGCCCTCCGTTCGATCGGCCGCGGATAGGCCCGCGGATTCCCTCAAGCCTGGCCCTCAGCCTCCCGATAAGTAGCGGGAGTGCCTCGGGAGGGATCCATGCAAGTCGTCGCGATCACAAACCAGAAGGGTGGCGTCGGGAAGACGACCACGGCCTTGACCCTCGCCAGCGAGTTGGCTCTAGCCGGTCAGCGCGTGCTCGTGATTGACATGGACCCTCAAGAGAACCTCACGATGGGCTTAGGGGTCGAGGTCCCTAGCGACGGAGCCACGCTCTACGAGGTCCTGACTCGGGGCGTGGCCTTGGCCGAGGCGATCTACCCCGTGCCCGACGAGCGGCTGGAGATGCTCCATATCGTCCCGGCCGGTCCCTACTTGGCCCGTGCTGAGTCCGAGCTCCCGGGCCAGATCGGATTCGACGAGATCCTCAAGCACCGCCTCCAGTCCTGCTCGGGATACGACTTCGCGATCCTCGACGCGCCGCCCTCCTTGGGTCCGCTGACGATCAACGCGGTCGGCGCGGCCGACCTCGTCCTGAGCCCGGTCCAGTGCGAGTTCTTCTCGGCCCGGGGCGTGGTCAAGCTCCTAGACGTGGTCGACGTCGTCCGCGAGCGGCGCAATCCAGACCTTCGATTCCGAGTCGTGCCGACGCTCTACGACAAGCGAAACAACATTTGCCGGGCGGTCCTGGCCGAGCTCAGGAAGCAGTTTGGGCACCAGGTCTGTGGGGTCACGGTCGGGGTCGACACCCGGGTTCGTGAGAGCCAGGCCCGTGGGGTTCCGCTCGGCCTCTACGCTCCCAAGAGTCGGGCTGCGATCGCCTACCGGGAGCTGGCCCAAGAGGTGATCACCCTCCTGAGCAGCGAGGGGGTGGCTCGTGCCGCGGCTTGACCCGACCGGTCTCTCAGGCGCCTTCAAGCGGACTGGGCGCGCGAGCGCCCTCGACTTCCTAGTCCCGCAGCGACCCGGCCAGGAGTCTCCGGCTGGTGAGGCGGTCCCGCCCAGGGCTGCGCCCGCTCCCGCTCCCACAAAGAGCGAGGCCAAGGCGGTCCAACCGACCAAGGCCAAGACTCGCAAGCCAAAGCCGAAGAAGGCGAGCAAGCCCAAGGCGAGCAAGCCCAAGGCGAGCAAGCCCAAGGCGAGCAAGGCCAAGGCGAGCAAGCCCAAGGCGGCAAGAAAGCGGGCTTCGAAGCCTACCCCTCCGGGCGAGGCTCCGGAGGTGGCGCCCGACCGCCAAGCGGCGGAGTCAGCTTGGGGTCGCTCCCGAGCGCACCCGACGAGACGGGCTAGCTTCAAGCGTCAGTTCGGGCCCGGAGCGCCAACCTGGCCGCGTCCTCGCGGGGTGCGGGCTTGGGCCCTGCGGCGAGCCGAGCGCTTCGTCGGGAGGCTGCTCCGAATCGGCGCTTGAGCCGAGGAAGAGCGGAGTCGAGAACGAGCCGGTGACCGAGTCGCCGGCTCCTCTCATTGGTTGGGCGCCCGCACGCGAACCCGACAATGAAGCACGCCCCGCGAGGAGATCCTCTCGGGGCGCGATCGTTGGTCTCGGGGCCAGGAGGCGGCTGCCTTTCGTAGGGGAGGGGTTTACCCCCTCCC
>JAESQQ010000724.1 GCA_016765095.1 Planctomycetota bacterium
CGGACGGGGAGCGGCGCGGTGTCGGAGACCCGCAGCCCGACGTGGCCCGCGAGGGCCGCAAGGCGAAGATCGACTTCGGCAGCCTGGCGATCGCTGGCGAGGGGCCGGGCGTGGCTCAGCCGCTCCTCGAGCCGAGCGATCTGCCCTTCAACCAGGCGAAGGTCGCGTCCCAGGCCAGCGCCTCCCGCCGAGAGCGGCGCCTGGTCGAGGTCCGCGGTCTGGGCGCGAAGGTCGGCCTGAGCAGCCAACTCAGGACGGACGCGGTGGATCCCGTAGTTGACCAGCAGGACCAGGCCGAGCCCGACTGCGAGCAGCGTGCGTCGGAGGGAAATCACCGGCTGCCCCCAGCCGCGTGGTGACGGCCAGCGGGCAAGCGGAGGGTCCGCACTGCGCCGACCTGAGCGCCAGCCTGCAGGGTCCGCGTCACGGAGCCGGTCGAACTCGACGCGCCGCGGGTGCGGCGCAGGTCGAGCACGAACCGATACCCGGGGACTCCGTCCTCGACGGTGGCCCGGACGCGTGCTGGAAGGGGGCGGAGCCCCGTCGGTTCGAGGGCCCGCCCGAGGTCGCGTGAGAGCCGCGAAACGGCCGCAGAGTCGAGGGAGAATCCGTTCAGGCTGAGCGAGCCGCCCTCCTCACGAAGGCTCTGGAGCGAGACTTCGGCGGGGAGGTGAGTCGAGAGGGCGGAGAGCAGGAGCGCGACCGTAGCGCCACGTTGATCTGCGGCGGTGACGCCGCGCTCGAGGACCTCCAGGCGTTGAAGCTCGATCCGCTTCGCGTCCAGGGCTGCGCGCGCCGCAGATCGCGTGGCCTTGGCGCGGCGGAGTTCGTTGGCCTGCGCTTGAGCGTGGCTCAGCGTTTGGGTCAACGAGACTCGCCGCGCGCGGAGCGCGAGCTCTCCGCCTCCGAAGGCGAGCGCAAAGACGGCGACCCAGGCCAGCGGGAGCAGTCCAGCCACCCGCTCCCAGCTCGAACGCGTCGCGCCAACGAGGGCTGGAATCCGCTCTCCGTGGGCGAGCCCGAGGGCGCGGTGGGCCCCCGCCCAGGTGGCCGGACTGAGACCCGCGGGGGGTGCGAGGTGCACGTCGGGCGCGAAGGACTCGGCTTCGAGCGCCGTCTCCGCGAGAACCGTCAACGGCATCTCCGGGTCGACGTCGCGAATCACGTCTTCGCGGGTCAACTGGGCCCCACCCTCCCAACTGAGGAGCTCGCCGCTCGGGCCGAGTCGGGCCGTCGCGAGACCCGCGCTGCTCGTCTCGAGGAGCTGGCCCGGAGCGGGGGCGAGCACGATCCCGGCCCCGAGCGAAGGCAGGCAGCCCGCGAGGTCGAGGCTGAGCGAGCGAAGCTCCTGTTCGTTTTCGCGCCAAGCGGCCTCAGGAAGCGCCGCCCCCAGGAGCGAGCTGCCTGGCAGATCGGCAGCGGCGCAGCGCAGCGGCCCTTCGCTCGGAGCGAGGGGCTCGAGCTCGTAGCGCACGAGGCCGGCCAGGCGCTCGGGCGGCAGCGAGCCACGCGGAGGAAGCTCGAGGCAGGCCACAAACACCCGGGGCTCGACGACCCAAGCCGCGCTCGGCAGGCGACGGGGGAGTCCGAGCCGCGCGCTGGCGAAGTCAGCGCCGCTCGCTGACGCGACGACTTCGACCTCGCCCATCACGCGACGGACCAGCGCGGCTCGAACGCCGTCTGGGGTCCGCTCGAAGATCAGGATCGGCGCGCTCACGGGGCGAGCGTCCAAGCCAAGGGGAGTTCCTCGGGGAGGGTCGCGCGGGGGCTCAACTCGACACGCTGAGCGCTCAGGGCGAGGGGGACGTAGGGTCCGTTCCCCGGCCCCAAGACCACCACGTCGGGGCTGACCCCCTGCACGAGATCGAAAGCCTTGGGTCCCCAGGGGACGACTTGATCGCCGCCGAGCGTAAACGTGAACGAGATCGGGCCGGACGTCCCGGCGGGGACCGTGGTCGCCTCGCTCAGGAGCGCGAACTGACTCGCCGTCGCGCCGTTGAATCCGAAGTAGCGGAGCCGAAGCTTTAGGACCTGGCTCGCGCCGAGGTTGGCAAGCCGGACGCGGACCTGCCAGCCGGCGAGCTGGATCGAATGGTCGTTGGCGATCACGAGCGGAGCGCTCGGGTAGTCGGCCGCGTAGGGGTCCGAAGCCGGCGTCGCGCCGTCTTTTCCGTCTCGGCCGCGGCTCCGCACCACGAACTCGGTGCCTGCGACTTGGACCACCCAGCCGAAGTCGCTCGCGGGCTCACCGCTCAGGGGTGAGTTGCCCCACCCGTCGGGGTAGGCCACGTCCCCACTGATTCGCGGGAGGCTGGGAAGATAGGGCCCACGCCAGCCGAAGCCGAGTCCGGTTGGGGGGGCCGCGCCGAGGAGCGCGGGCGGGTCGAGTTGCCAGGGGGCGAGGGTCCCGGGCTCGAGGAGCTCGCTCAACGTGAGCGGGAGGCGTCCGGTGTCGGCCAAGAACCCGTCGTGCTTGACGCGGCTCCCGCCCGCGCGACCGAGCACGGCCTCGCGGATCGAAGTCAGTCGGTTCTGCGTGTCTTGGTAGCGAAGCTGGTCGTCCGCCTCTTCGACGAAGCTGGCCGCGCTCGCGGCCAATGCGGCCATGATCGTCAGGACCAACAGAAGCTCGATCAGCGTCAATGAGCGGCGAGAGGTCTTCATCGGAGTAGGAACACTCCGAGATCGTCCGAGGTGGCTGCGGTCGGGCCGAGGTCGCTCACAGCTCGGGGGGTGTAGTCCCCGTCCGCTCCGCAGGAGACCGCGCGGGCGGCGTCCGGGTCGTCGAGGGAGAACAAGAGCAGGGGCCGGCCCTCGCGCTCGAGCGAACCGGTGGTGTCTGTCCAGGCGAAGACCGCGCCGAGCGCGCTTGCGCGTGGGGCCTTGGCGAAGGGGTCAGCCAAGCCCGGGACCAGGACGAGCCGGCTGCCTTCGTGCGCTTCGTCGCCAGCCGGGTCGAGCGCGCCGTCGGCTCGCAGCCCGTCCCCGAGCGACACCAAACGATTCGACCGCCCGAGGTAGGGACCCTGCCACCCGCGGCGGAGGTCTGGATCCCATCCGCGGGGGTTGGCGTTCCCCGCAAGCGGGTTCACGTAGAGCTGGTTCAGGTTTCCAGGGGAGGCGAACCAGGCTTCAAAGTCCGCTTGAGTCTGCCCGGCAGGCACCGTGACCTCTCCGCCTTGGCTCGCCAATGCGTAGGGCCCTTGCTTGGGCAGGTAGCCCGTGTCGCGGCGAAAGCGGAGGACCGCCTCGCGAAGCTCGACGAGCTCATTGCGAACCAGGTCCTGGTGAGCGTGGGCCTCGACGCCTTCTTGAGAGGCGAGGATCGTCCCAGCCAGGGTCGCGAGGATCGCGACCACGACCAGGAGTTCAACTAGGGTCAGCCCCCGGCGCACGGCTAGTTCTTCTGGCCCGTGAACTCCGCGATCTCTTCGTCCAGCCAGTCGCCCTTGGTGTCGACCACAGCCAGGAGGCGGGCGCTGCTCAGGTAGACCACGTTGCCGATCGTGGCGTCGGTGCTGCTGCCGAGGTGGAACAGCGCTATGTAGCGACCGTATTGGTCCTTGGGCAGGTTGGAGTAGGTCGGGGCCTCCGAGAGCCCACCCGTGGCGCCCGAGGTCGACTTGACGAGGGTCGAGTTGTTGCCGATTCCGACCGCGACCACGACGTGGGCCCTGGTCTCGTCCAGGCCTCCAATGTCGCGGAGCCGGCTGGAGTCGCTCGGGGTGGATCCACCGAAGTCGGCGACCGCGAGGCCCTCGACGATCGCGACGTGATCTCCTATGGCCAGGGTTCGGGAGACTCCGCGCCCGCGCCCCGTGTTGTCGAAGGCTCGGTTAGGGATCGACCCCGCTTCGGCGTTTCCAACGATTCCAGAGGAGTCGGCGAGAGTCGATCCGATATAGCGGAGGCTAGTGATTCCCGCCCCGTTGAGCGCAGCCAGCCCGGGACCCGTCAGCTGGTGGGGACCGAGCTTGCCAGCCAGCTTGGGCGGGAGGCTCACGATCGGGGTCGCGCTCGTGGCGCTAAAGGTGGCGCTGAGTGTGTCGGTGCCGGTGGTGGTTCCGACCAGGAGGCTGTCCCACTGGTCGGGGTAGGCCTTGTTGAGCACCTTGTAAGTCCGGAGGGTGCTGTCGAGGGTCCCCAGCGAATGGGCGGCTTGCCCCTGAGCGGCTTTCTCTTCCAGTCCGTCGTAGGAGGCCAGAATGGCCCCAGCCAAAGTGGCCAGGATCGTGACGACCACGAGGAGCTCGATGAGGGTGAAGTGGCGCTTTGAGTGCTTCATGGGACTCGCCTCCGTTCTGCAACTGAGACTACGTCTCAATGATATTGAGAACCAGTCTCAAGTAGAAGCGCGTAAGTCCAGCCACAGCAAGGAGTCTTCCCGAGAAGGCACATATCCTAAAGAGTATTGCGAACTAATCGCATTAGGAATAGCGATGGCTCGCTGTGCCCGAACCGTCGTCCTGGGCACGTCTTGAGAGCGCCGGCTCGGGTCTAGCGGCGGGCTCTGCGGAGGAAGCGTTGGCGGCGCTCAGCTCCCACCAAGGCCTGGCGAAGACGCTCAGGAGTGGCGGGTCCCTTGGGATCGAGCGCGCCCAGGAGGCGAAGCACGAGGGCGGCGCGACCTGCGTGGGCCGATCGCTTGGTCTGGGCTTCGGAGGCGGCGGACCGGACTCGCTTCGCCTTGCGCTTGGCGGTCGACGTAAGAGGGGCCTCGCCCGCTCCTTGAGCCTTGCCCCCGCCAGGCGCCTCTTCTCCGGCCACGACACCCGTCGGCGAAGTCCTGCCCTTGGCTGGGCTCTTCTTACTCCGGCCCCTTCGCGTCTGCTCGCGAGGAGGGCTCGCCTCGCTCATCTCGAGGCGCGCAATGGCGAGCAGCTCTTCACGTTGATCGAGTTGGCGCAGATCGACCGGGCGACGCTTGGCGGTGAGCGAGCGAGTCATGACCCGGAGCGAGGTGACGGTCAAGCCTTTCTCGTTCTTGTCCTTGCCCTGGGACCGGTCTTCGGCCCGAGCTGGGAGCGGGGAGACCGTGACTTGAGTGCCTTCGAGGACGTAGAGCCGTGCCTGGCGTCCTTGCGTCACGATCCACGCGGACTTGAGCTCGGTCGCTTGGGCCGTGGAGACGACTCCTCGTTCCTTGGGGGACGCGTCAGGACCGCGCCCGGCGAGCGCAGACTTCGAGCCGGCGCGCGTCTCGCCAAAGTTGTCGCGCTCCTCTTTTTCGAGCCTCTCGCCACGCTTGAGGCCGCGCTTCGCCGCGAGGCCGTCTTGGTCTTGGGCGCCCGGCTTGCCTCCCGAGGGTCGGCCGCCC
>JAESQQ010000725.1 GCA_016765095.1 Planctomycetota bacterium
GGACCGCGGCTGCGACGCCGCCCGCCACGACCGCCAGGCCGGCCCCGCACACGACGACGGCGACCAAGACCTCGATCAGGGTCATGGCTCGGGGGTGCCCTCGCCTAGCTCTTGGGTGCGCTGCTCGCCTCACGGCTGACTCGCTGTGGGCTCGACCAGGGTCGCGCGACCGAGGCGGGCTTGAATCCGAACCCTGACCTGCTTGGTCCCAGCTCCAAACGCGAGTTCGCACGCGTCGGAGCTCCCGTCGGGCGCGAATCGAATCGCGATCGGAGCCGCGAGGTCGAAGGGCTCATCCTCGCCGTCTAGGCCCTCCACCAAGACCACGCCCTCCTCGAAGGGCAACGGGCGCGACCACATTTCGTCTTCACTCGCGAGCTCGCGCTCTGGCTGCTCGGGGTCGGTCGGCGGCGCGAGGGGATCCCGCTGACGAGCCAAGCGAAGCGTCTTGAGCTCGGGCTCGACGACCAACTCATAGGTCCTGCCCTCCGCCGCCGCCAACGCGCGCGCCTTGCGCGACAAGGCGATCACGGTCCGGGCCTGCCCGTCTAGCCGCTGCCCGCGCAGGGAGCCGCTGAGCCACGGCGCCGCCAGCGCCGCCAGCACAGCGACCACCGCGAGCACCAGCAGGAGCTCGAGGAGCGTGAACGCGCGACGTGAGGAGGAGAGGGACATGGATCGGACTGGGCGCTTACTGCGTCCAGTTGGTGATGTCGTCCTCAGTTCCCTCCGACCCGTCGGGGCCGACGGACGAGAGGTCGTAACTGGACTTGTTCTTGGTCCCTGGCGAGCGATAGACGTAGGGTTTGCCCCACGGGTCGTTGGGTACCTGGCCCTTGAGGTAGGGCCCCTGCCAGTTCTTGGGAGCCGGCGCGGTCGTAGGCGCCGCGCTCAGCGCTTCGATACCCTGGGCTGTCGACGGATAGGCCCCGTTGTCTGCCTCGTAGGTGTCGAGAGCCGTTCCGAACAGCGCCTTGACCTGGGTCAAGGCCGCCTTCTTGCGGGCATCCTCGCTCCGACCCGCGAAGCGGGGCACAACCAAGGCGGCCAGCACGGCCAAGATAACCATCACGAGCAGGAGCTCGATCAGAGTGAACCCGCGAGCTGCGCGGCGGACAAAAAGGGAAGGTCTCACGCTCGGCCTCACTGAATCAGGGAGTTGAGGTTGAAGACTGGCAGCAGCGCTGCCAGGACCACGAAGAACACCACGCCGGCCACGCCCACGATCAGGACAGGCTCGAGCACGGTCGTAAACAGACGGAGCGAGTGATCGACTTCTTCGTCAGCGCGCTCGCCGACTTGCTCCAAGACCTCGACCAAGGTCCCGCTCTCTTGCCCGACCTCGATCATTTCGATCACCTGAGGGGGGAAGAGGCAGGTCTCGCGGAGCGGAACGGAGAGGGGTGCGCCCTCACGAACGGGGCCCAACACGCCGAGCAAGCGCTCTTGGAACTCTCCGTTTCCCGTGGACTCCGCCGCGATCTCGATCGCCCGCAAGACCTCGACCCCGCTCCGGAGCAGGGTCGAGAGGGTGCGACCGAACCGAGCCAACGCGGCGTGCGCGATCACGGCGCGCAGCAGAGGCGCCCTCAGAACCCACCTGTCGAGGCGCCGCCGACCTGCGTCGGTGGACACGAGGTGGTGAACTCCGAACAGCGCCATTCCGCTCAGGATCAGCCAAACCGGCCAGTAGCCGGTCAGGGCGTCGCCGGCCCCGATCAGAATGCGTGTCGGAATCGGGAGCGCGCCCCCGAGGTCGTCGTAGATCACGGAAAACCGGGGGACGACCCAGGTCAGCAAGAACACGATCGCGCCCCCAGAGAGCGCGCCCAAGATCGCGGGGTAGGTCAGCGCGCCCGTGACTTTTCGCTTGAGCGCGTTCTCACGCTCAGCGAACACGGCGACCCGCCGGAGCGCCTCGGGGAGGAAGCCTCCCTCCTCGCCCGCCCGCACGATCGAAACCGCGGTCCGCGCGAAGAGCTCCGAGCGACGATCCAGGCTGTCCGCCAGCGACGACCCTTGCGCGACGTCCCGGCGTACGTCCTGGAGCACGAGCCGAGCGCGGACGTCGTCCCTGCTCTCCTTGGCGCCCCACATGACTTTGCCCCCGTCCTCGGGGGGCCGAGACACGATCGTGAGCGCCTCGAGCACAGGGACGCCGGCCTTGACGAGGTCGGAGAGCCCGCGCGCGAAGCGAGCGGCCGTCTCGGCCGCGATTCGCGTCGTGAACAGCTTGCCGAGGTCGATCTCGAACGCGCCCTTGGGCGCCTCGCCGGTCACGCTGCTCGCAGCGCCCGTCGCCTCCTCGCGGAGTTCGAGCGGGAACAGACCCATCCGGCCCAGCGCACCGAGCGCCGCCTTCTCGGTCTCGGCCGGGAGGGTGCCTTCGACGGCGCTCCCGTCCATGCTCCGGGCCTTGTAGGTGTATGTCGCCACCCCGGGTTACTCCGCCCTCGTGACGCGGAGAACCTCGGCGGGAGTCGTGATCCCCTCGCGAACGAGACGGAGGCCGTCGTCGCGAAGCGAGGCCGCGCCGACCGAGCGGACGTGGCGTCGAACCTTGACCGCCGAAGCGCCGTCGGTCGCAAGCTCGCGGACCCCGTCGTCGACTGGAATCAACTCGAAGATCGGGGTCCGACCGAAGTAGCCCGAGTCGTTGCAGGCTTGGCAGCCCACTCCGCTCGTGATCGTCTCGAGGTCTAGCCCCAGTTCGATCAGGTGCTCTCGCTCCTCGGGCGTCGGCTCGTGCTCGTGCCCACAGTCAGCGCAGACCTTGCGCAGCAAGCGCTGGGCGACGAGTCCTTCGATCGTAGCCGCGACGAGGTAAGGCTCGACGCCCATGTCGACCAGACGAGCGATAGCACCCGAGGCGTCGTTGGTGTGGAGCGTCGAGAGGACGAGGTGTCCGGTCAGGGCAGCCTGGACCGCGATCTCCGCCGTCTCTTGGTCTCGGATCTCACCGACCATCACGACGTCGGGGTCGTGGCGAAGAATGTGGCGGAGCCCTCTCGAGAAGGTCAGACCGATCTTGTCGCGAACCTGAATCTGGCTCACCCCTGGGAGCCGATACTCGACGGGGTCCTCGATCGTGATCACCTTCCGCGTTTCGCGATCGATCTCCTGGAGGCCCGCGTAGAGCGTCGTCGACTTGCCAGAGCCCGTCGGTCCCGTCACGAGCACGATCCCGTGCGGCGCGCTGATCAAGCGCCGGAACATAGCGGCCTGGGTCGGGCTAAACCCTACGTCGCTGAGTGACTTTCCGCGTGCGCTCTCGGTCTCGCCGCCCGAGTCGAGCAGCCGAAGCGCGAGCCCCTCGCCATAGAGCGTCGGGATCACCGAGACGCGAACGTCGAGCTCTCGAGGCCGGCGGCCGGCGACGGGGATCTTGAGCCGGATCCGACCGTCCTGGGGGAGGCGCTTCTCGGCAATATCGAGCTGCGCCATGATCTTGATTCGCGAGACGATCGCGGCCTGAAAGCGCTTTAGCTCGCGGGGAAGCTGCGCGGGTTGGAGCACGCCGTCCACGCGATAGCGGACGTCGAGGCTGAGCTCGCTGGGCTCTATGTGAATGTCTGAGGCGCGAGCCGAGACCGCGTCGAGGAGGAGCCGATTGACGAACTGGATCAGGGCCGCGTCGTCGTCAGTGGCGAGGTCCCCCTCGTCCTCCCGGATCGTGTCGACCCGGAGCCCTTCTTGCTCGGCCTGGTCGAGCGCGTCGGCGCCGACGCCGTAGTGCTTGTGAATCGCCTCCTCGAGCTGGTCCTTGGCCACGAGACGGGGCTCGACGTCGAGCCCCGTCAACAGCCGGAGCTCGTCGAGGGCGTCCAACGCGAAGGGATCTGCAGTCCCGACCGTCAGCGTTCCGTTCAGGCGCTCGAGCGGGAGCACGTGGGCCCGAAACACGAGCCGGGTCGGGACCGCCGCCAACGCCTCTTCGGTTGGCGTCGTGGTCGACAGGTCGCAGAGCTTGAGGCCGGTCTGTTCAGCCAAGGCCCGCGCCAAATCCATGGGCTGCGCTAGCCCTAGCCGGACCAAAGCGTCACCGAGGCGCTCCTCGTCGACTTGTTCCGACCGAGCCTGCGCGACGTCCTCGAACGTGATCACCCCACGCTCGATCAAGAGCTCTCCCAGCCGGCGAGTGCTGCGGCCGCTGCTGTTCGAAACTTCGTCGGGGGGTGTCATAGGTTCTCGAGAGCGTGGGAGCGCCCTGGGGGGCGCCCCCGCTCTATGCGGCCAGCCACCGAGGGAATCCCCAGTGGCTGGTGCAGGTGCTTCAATCAAGCGGTTCCGACTGGTTGACGGCCCCGCTCAAGGGGGGAAATCGGCCTAGTCGAGGAGGTTGAACGCGACCAGCTTGGCCTCTTGGGTCGGGGTCAGGACCTCGATCAACTTGGCCTGGGACTTCTTGAGGGTCGCTTTGTCTATGGCGCGGTCAGCTCGGTATCTGGTGAGCAGCTCAGCGAGCTGAGCCTCGTCCGAGGTCGAGCGAACGCTCTCGAGGAAGGCCTTGCGGCGCTTCTCGCCCTCGGCCTTGAGCAGCTTGCGCGTCTCGATCACGCCGTCCAAGAGCGGCACGAGCACGGCCGACTCTTCCTCGGAGAGCTCGAGGCTCTTGACCGCTTCGTCTCGGAGGCGCTTGAAGTCCTGCTCGCTGTTGCGACGGCCGCGGCGCATTCCGCGACGACCGCGCCCCTCGTTCATTTTCTCGAACTTCTTGCGCTGCTCAGGCGTGAGGACTTCGCTCATCTTCTTGCGCATGTCGCCCATCTTCTCGCGCATGCCCTCCCAGCCGCCGCCCTCTTCACGCATCTTGCGCATCGACTTGCGCATCTCGGACATCAGCTCCTTCATCTTGGCGGACTGAGCGTCGTCCAAGCCGAGCTCCTTCTGCATGCGCTCGGGATTGAACCCGCCCATGCCCCGACGTCCGCCCCGACGTCCGCCCCGACGGCGTCCACGACGGCGCTCGGTGCTGTCCTTCTTCTTCTCCTCGGTGCCGTCCTTCTTCTTCTCCTCGGTGCTGTCTTCCGGCTTGGCGTCCTGGGCGAGGGTCACGCCACCGAATCCGAGCGAAATCAGACCTGAGAGGGCGAGGATGTATAGGGGTGCGAGCTTCATGGTGTCGTCCTAGTTGCCCAGTGGGTTCTGATCAGGGCTCAGAGCATTCAACGCAGCCCAGTGAAAGTGGTTTCGCTGAGTGAGCCTTCGTCTCCCTTTACGATCCACAGCCCCCTCCCGTGAGGCGCTGCGAACTCGCCACAAACCACAGGCGCAAAACGACTTAAGCCTCTACGCCGAATTCGGAGGGGGGAGCGCGAGGCGGAGTCGATCCCTGGCCCGGTAAAGGCGCACCTTGACCGTCCCTTCGGGGACCGCCAGTCGAGCCCCGATCTCTCGGATCGAGAGTCCCTCCAAGTAATGGAGGACCACCACAGCCGCATACTTCTCAGGCAGGGTCGCAATCACTGCACGAACCGCAGCCCGAGCTTCGGCCTCGCTCGCACCCTCGCTTGGAGAGACCCCTTTGACATCGGGCGGCTCCGGCCGCGCGGCGTCTGGGTCGCCCCCCAGTGGCGCGTCCAGGCTGAGCGTCTTGCGAAGCCGTGCCTTCTGACGAATGTTCAGGATCAGGTTGGTCGCGAGCCGCAGGAACCATGGCGTGAAGGGACGCTGGGGGTCGTAGCGGTCGAAGCGCTCGTAGAGGCGCAAGAAGACGTCTTGGGTCGCGTCGCGCGCGAGCTCCGCGTCGTAGGTCAACCGATACGCCAAGGCGTGCACTCGCCGTTGGTAGCGACTCACGATCGCCGCGAAGGCGTCTGGGTCACCGGCGCGGGCGGCGAGAACGACGTCTTGGCTCAGGTCGTCGCTCACGCTGGCCCACGTCCTCGAGACTCGAGCGGACTCGCATTTTCAGGATGTCCTAGGCCGCCGTTGGCACCACCGAGGGACGAGGTGGTGACGATGTGGCCTAGCCCAGGAACTCGATCGCTCCGCCGGGGAGAAAGTAGAGAATCAACATTTCGCCGTCGCGCACGGTCGGGACATGAACCGAGTCAGGGCCGTAGACGACCCAGCCCTCGGGCTCCCCGTCGAAGCGAGCCTCGCCTCGTTGCGTGAAGCAGAGGTCGATCTCGCCCTTGGGGTGGCGGTGGCGAGGGCCTGGCCCCGCCATCAGCACGGCGTCCACGCTGAACCCGTGGAGGTCCTTGGCTGCCCGGCCGAACCGAATCCCGCCGGCTTCACGCGAGAGGAGCCAGCCCTCTGCGGCGCCGGTCTCCGCGGCCGCGCGAAGCGCAGTCAGAGGCTCACTCCCGAGCGGAAGGCGCTCACAGACGATCGCCCTGGCTGCTTGGGGATCGGTGAGGTCGACGCCGACGAGGGCCTGCGCGACTGGGTCGAGGGCCGCGGCCAAGGCCGCCTTGCCCGCGAGGTGCTGTTCGACTTCGCTCATGCTTTGTCTGCGCTCATGGGCTCTTGGGCTTCTTTGGTTGGGGGAGGGGTCCCCCCAGGGCCTTCTCGACCATCTTCTCGAACGCACTCAGCTTGAGACCCTCAGAGCCCAACGCCCTGGCGGGTCCGCTCTTGTTGACTAGCAGTGCGATCTTGAAGGTTCTCTTGACGCCCAGTTTGTCTGCGAGGAGCCCGAAGTTGATGCCCGACTGAGTGTAGAACTTGTTCAGGTCTGCATTCGTCGTATTGACTGCCGGAAAGAGCATTCGGGCCAAGGCACTGCGAGTCGGGTCGAGGCGAAGCTTCGCGGCCGAGCGCAGCCGCCAATTGCGAACTCGCGCCGGCTCGGCGTAGATCGCGGCTCCTTCAACCGCCCAGGCAGGCAACTCCGCGTCCTCACCGAGGGTGTCCCAAGTCAGAATGTGGGCGATTTCATGGCGTGCCGTCGACTCGTCATTGGACGAGGTAAAGAAGTAAATCACACGGAGAACTTCGTTTTCGTCGTGTGCGGCTTGGAGGCGAATCGCGTGCCCTGCCATCCAGGTTCGGGCCCCCTTGGAGCGGAGGTAGGACTCGCGATCGCGGTAGAAGAAGACCTGGATTCGATCGCGGGCAGGGATCACCTTGAGGCCGAGTCGATCAGCGGCAGCCTGACGCCACTCTTCGAAGAGCTTGCCGAGGTCCACGCCGGACTTCTTGGTTTGGGACAAGATCGAGAAGTGGCGCGTCTCGATCCTGCGCCACTCCTTGCCGACGCCGGGGCTGTCGAGGCCGATCTTGATTCCGACGGTCGCGAGGCGTGCCAGTTCCCGGTAGGTCCCGACGTCCTGACGGCTGGGCTTGGTCTTACCGAAGGTCTTCGCGTAGGCCTTGATCGCCTCGTCCCGCCGATTGGAGAGTTCGAGCGCCCGCCCATGAAGGTAGGCCGCCGAGGCCCGCCAGCCCGCAGGAACCCAAGAGGACTCGGAGACCGGGCCAACTGCGGCGAGCGCCAGTCGACCGGATCGCTCCCGGATCGCGTCCCGCGCCACGCGGAGCCGATTTTGGACCGCCGCTTCGCGCCACGAGTTGGAGTCATCCTTCTCGAACACTCCCTCGCCTCGGACCGCGGCGCGCTCGTAGTCGACCGAGGCTTCGAGGTAGCGCTTGGCACCCTCGTGGACCCGTGCTCGCTGGTAGAGGCGGATGGCGAGCTTCCTGCGAGCCTGGACGTCCCCTCCGTCCGCGGCCTCGGTCAGCTCACGCACAATGGCCTCAGGCTCGGGTAGATCGAAGGGGTCCTCGCCAGGCTTAAGCGACCTCCGACGGGCCTTGGGAGTCGTCTCCCCGCCCGCCGCGAGCCGCTGGAGCTCGTCCTTGGAGGCTCGAACTGCGCTCTCGTCCTTGGAGACTGCGGCGCGGCGGAAGAACTCGATCGCGCGCGCCCGCTTCCCTCGCTTGAGCGCCCGGCGTCCCTCGAAGAACAGCTCGGCGCCAGGCGATGCGTCCTTGCGAATGACCTTCGCGATCAGCTTGCGCGGAAGCGTCAACTTGGCTCCCGCCGTCGTCCGAATCACAATTCGGGCTTCGCTGTCGCTGAGGATCTTGCCCTCGAAGGTGGCCCCGTTCTTGAGCAGCACCTCGTCGGAGAACGCCTGAGAGGCGCCCCCCAGAAGGGCGCCCGTCAGGAGGGAGGCGAGGGCGATCAGCCGGAACGGGTGCATGCCGGCATGATGTACTGAATTCGTCATACGCGCGAGGCCCCGGCGTCCCTGGGGATCTGTGGGTAGAGTATGAGGTCACCCCCCTCGGAGATCCATCTCCTGAGCGATCCAGCGCGACCCAACTCCGACCCCAGCGCCCCCTCCTCGCGGAGGGCAGAGCGCAAGGTGCATGAGACGCAGATCGCCTCGCCCTTTGATCCCCCCGAGGAGCCGACGGCCCGCAACCCAATGGGGGGCCACCAAGTGGAGGACCACCAGGTGGGGGGCTCCCCAGTCAGCGGCGCTCACGCCGCCGTCAGACCCCACTCGCCAGGCGTGTTCGTCATAGGCGGCGGCCCCCCCAGCGGCGCCCACGCCGCGATTGGGCCGACCGGA
>JAESQQ010000726.1 GCA_016765095.1 Planctomycetota bacterium
CATCGCGTTTTCTCCGGCGTCCCCGGCACCGCCCGCGCCAGGAGCGCGCGTGCCACGAGGAGCGGCGCTTCCCGATTCAAGTCGCGCGCTAGACAATTGAGTCGCCACAGGACACCGTCCGGCGCCACGACGCGCAGGGGAGGAGCCTCTCCGAGCCGCCGCAGCTCACGCCGATCGACGCAGAGCCCGATCAGGATCCGGCCGTCGAGGTCGCTGTCCCGCGCGCGGAGGTCGAACACTCGGCGCGCCCGGGCCGCCAGGACGTCGAATCGCGAGGCGAGGCGCCCGTCGATTTCGTGGAGCGAATAGACCGCAGCGTGCGTCCCCGCAACTCGATACCAGTTCGTGCCGGCACCTGGAGTGGACTTGCGGCTGATCGTCTCCCCAGCGACCGCTCGGCGAGCCAGGTCTTTGATCCAGCCGAGGTCCTTCCCCTTGACTCGCCGGGCGTCGCTCCCGAGCGCTGAGAGGAAGGCCGTCTTGGCCGCGGCGGAGTCACCCGCGAGTTCGTGCGCCCGGCCGGCGAGATACTCGAGGACGGGGCGCTTGGGGTTCTGCGCCCGCAGCGACTTTAGGAGGCCCAGCGCGCGGGGGCCGTCTCGATAGTCGATCGCGAATCGAACGCGATCGAACTGCTCTTGGAGCGTCGCGCCCTCGGTCGGTTTGCCCTGGAGCTTCGCGGGCAGCGCGAAGGAGGTCCGGGGGCCGCCCTTCTTGCGCGCGCGCTGCCGATCCTTGGCCTCTAAGCTGGCGAGGCGCGCCTTGGCTCGACTCGCGACGCCCGCGTCCTTGGAGCGGGCCGCCTTGCGGAGGAGGGCCTCCCCCTCCTTGCGAGCTCCGGCCGCGAGGCGCTCCCTGGCGAGCTCGAGGAGCGTCGCGTCGCCGCTCTGGCGCTCGATCCGATCGACCAAGCGCCGAGGGAGCGTGACCCTCCCCTGAGGCGTCTTGATCACGACTTCCTTCTCGTTCTCACGCACGACCTCGCCGCTGACGCGCCGTCCGTTGGTCAAGTGCACCACGTCGGCTCGAGCCGATCCGACAGCCACCAGGACCAGGACCAGGGCGAGCGCGAGCGCGAGACGCGCGAAAGTGTGCAAGGGAGCGTCCACGAGCCCCTCCTCTCAGGCGGCATTGTAGATCGCCACTGAAGTTAGTCCGCGGGTCGTGTCGAGGAGCCAGCAAGGAGCCCTATGGTGCCTACCCTTGGCCTCGACTGGCGACACGCCTCGTGAAGGCGACAGCGATCCCCCCGCGGGCGCCCGCGCTCACGACGCTCAGTCACTTTGGACCGGACCGCCGGTGAGCTGGCTCCGGTTCGTCGCCGCGCTCGGAGCCGCCCTCGCGCTCGGCTGGGCAGTTCACTCAGGCGGTCGCCTGGCCTGGCAACGCTGGCGAGGTCGCCGTCACGCGCGGCGCGGCCAACGCGGGGAGCGTCTCGCCAGAGCGCTGCTTGAGCGCGCCGGCTACTCCGTCCTAGCCGAACAACCGCGCCGCACGATCAGACTTCGGGTCTCCGGTAAGCAGCGGAGCTACGAGGTGATCCCTGACTTCCTCTGTGAGCGGGCCGGCGAACGCTTCGTAGCGGACGCCAAGACCGGGGCTGGCGCGGATCCACTCACCTCCGCCACACGTCGCCAGCTCCTCGAATACGCCTCAGCGTTTGGAGTCGACCTCGCGCTCGTGATCGACGTTCCCCGCGCGGAGATTCTCCGCGTCGATCTTCGGCCGCTCCGCCAAGCGAGTCGTCGAGGGGCTTCGTCCATGCTCGTGGTCTTGTTCGTGCTCGCAGGGATCGGAGCTTGGCTCCTCGCGCAGCGCTCGGCGAGGCACCGGAGACCTCAGCAGCCAAGCGCCCTCGCCCCCTCCGCGGCGGACGCTTCGAAGTGAGGTCGGTGACATTGGACGAGCCGCCGCGGAAACCGGCGCCGCCACAGCTGAACTTGGTGCTAGAGACAGCTCACTCGCCGCCAGCGCAAACCGAGTTCCCGCTCATTGGAGGCTGGGAGGCCGGAGCGGCGGGCGCGCTCTTCGCGGGGCTCTTGCCGTCGCTGCTCCCGGCGGGCCTTGACGTCGACGCCGGCTGAGATCCAGTGGGCGCCCCCGCAGAGGGAGCGCGCGACCCTTCGCCCCCGCTGCATGTCCCTTCGCCCCCGCTACAGGTCGCCTGGCTGCTCTTAGCAGCCGGCGCTGAGGCAGGAGCCGCCGCAGGGTCTCGCGGCGTGTTCCCAGCAGACGGGGGAGCCTGGTTGGGGCAACCTGTTGTCACGAGCGCGGTCAGGCTCAGGGCGGCGACGAGTTTTGCGAGGTCACGGTTCATGTGAGAGCCTTGCTGTCATGGTGGCTGGGGCGCGGAGCTTACCAACCGGCCCCCTTTGCGACAGGGTCGATTTTGCGCGCGTGCCCAGTCAATCGACGCCGAAGAGCGCGCTCAAGAGGGCGCCCGCGTCGGGATAGCGATCTCGAGGATCTCGGGCCAATGCCTTCCCAAGGACGGTTCGAGTCAACCCCTCAGCCGCCGAGAGGTCCGGCTCCGCCTCGAGGTGGAGCTCCCAAAAGTCCTCGGCTCGAACGGCCGAGAAGGGCAGTCGGCCGAACAGGACTTTGTGCGCCAAGATCCCGAGCTGGTAGACGTCGCTCGCCCGATCGCCCAGCGCCCCCTCGGCCTGCTCCGGTGAGGCGTAGCGAGGGTCGAGTAGGTCCCGCGAGGGGAATGTCTCGCCCAGCGCGCGGAGGTGACCCAGATCGACGAGGAACACGCCCTCCGTCCCGCGACGAACCTTGCTGGGGCGTAGATCGAGGTGGGCGAGACCGAGCCTGTGGGCGCCGGCCATGATCGTCAGCAAGTCGTAGACGAGTGACTCGCGCTCGCCGTCGCTCAGAGACCCACGCGCCAGCGCTCGATCGAGCCCCTCGCCCAGAAGCTGTTCGTAGACCAGGTAGGCCGGCTGATCTTCGACAGCCGCTCCAGCCAGCGAGGCGGGAGTTCCAGGCACCTCCGCCTCCGCCGCAAGCGCGGCCCATGCCCTCCGGCGCTCGGGGGTCTCGAGATCGGACCGCAAGACCTTGACCGTCACTTCTCTCCGACCCTGGCGAGCGGCATAGACCCAGGCCGTCGTGGTCTGCCCCGCCCAGCGTTCGAGTTGAACCGCCTCGGTCCCGCTGCCCAGCGTCCGTCCCACCAAGGCCCGGGCGGAAGTCGTGCGTTCCTCGAATCCGCCCGGGCGCCCTTCAACGCTCGAGGAATCAGGCCCCAGACGACTCGGACGAGTCAGCTGCCCGCTGCCGGGAGGGAGCGGTGGACCCACCCTCCCACTCCCTGGACGAACCCCTCGCCGTCTGCCCCCAGAGGGGGGGGGAACTGGAGGCCGCCCCCTGGTCCGGCCGTGGCCTGCGCTTGGGGGACGACGAGCCGTCACCGGGAGGTCGTGGCTTCCGCTCGAAGGACTCCGCCGACGCGGAGACGGGAGCGCGTGGCTTCCGCTCGAAGGACTCCGCCGACGCGGCGGACGCTCATGGCCAGCGCTCGAAGGAGGCCGCCCACGTGGCGCACGACGCCCCTTTCCCGAGCCTGGTCGCGACCTAGACCCTGGAGTAGGGGATCCCGAGTCGGAGTTCACGAGCCGGCGCAGAGCGCGGCTCGAGCGCGGCCGCTTGGGGGGCGGCGCGATCCGCTGACTCCCGCTCGCTGGCCGCCTCGGCAGACCTCCAGGGGTCCCCTGGAGGTCGCTCGCCTTGAGCAGGCCTCCTAGGCGGGCCTCGCGCTGGCGCAAGTCGGGGGGACCGAGAGGCGTTCCGGAGAAGCGAGCCAGGACCTGCAACGCCTCGTCCAACTCGCCGACCTGCTCGAGGCTCTCCGCGTAGCGCAGGGTGGGCCCCGCGAAGCTGAGCGAAGGCACCGGCCCCTCGGGAAGTCCAGCGCCATAGGCGCGGGACGCCAAGCGGTGACGGCTCGCGGCGTGATGCAGCTCGCCTGCCAGGACCATAGCGTCTGGATAATCGGCGTGATCGACCGCGACTTGGGCCAAGACCTCACCCGCTTCGTCGTCCATAGACATAACCAGGAGGCTCTGGGCCGCTCCGAAGTAATCTCCGAGGGTCTCGAGGAGCTCCGCCTGCAGACCAGGGTCGCCCGCCTGGCGAGCCGTGGCGGCGGCTTCCTCGAGTTCCCCCAGCTCCCGGTAGAGCTCGACTGCGCGCACGTGCTGCCCGGACTCACGAAACAGATAGGCCGCCAGCGAGCGATTGCCCGCTCGCTCCGCGCAGAGCGCTCCCTCGTGGGGGCGATCTGCCCGCGCGAAGTGCTGTGCCGCTTGGGCGTCCTCGCCTAGGTTGCGGCTCAGCTCTGCCGCCGACCCGAAGTCCGCCAGTCGAACGAGCAAGGGGATCCCGGCGGGATCAACGGCTTCGACGTAGATCCGCGCCGCCTCGCGAAGCTGCGCCCGCTCGCGGTCGTTGAGCTGGCCTCGGCGTGGGACCGCCTCACTCAGACAACTCGCACGCCCGAGCGAGTCGCCGAGGCGAAGGTAGAGGTCGCCAGCCGTCTCGAAGTCGCCGGCGACCGCATACCACTCGGCGCCGCGGGAGACCTCGTCGAGTTCGAGGTAGAGCCCCGCGATCCGCAGCGCGAAATCCATGGCCTGGGTCGTCTGCGCGCGCCGCTCCCCCTCGCCTACCTGTCCCGAGTAGGCCGTCTCGAGGGCCTGCGCGGCGCCTCCGATCCGTCCCGTCCCTTCGAGGAGATCCGCCGCGTCGAGGGGCCGCCCTCCGCGGAGGTGGGCCTGCGCGGCGCGATCGATCTCGCCGCGACCCGCGAGGGCCTCCGCCGCAAGTCGCGAGGTGTCTCCGAGCAGCCCGGCGTTGAACTGGGCCCGAGGCGTCGCCGCCGCACGAAACGCTGCCAGGGCCCCTTCGCGGCTGCCCCCTTCGAGGAGCAATTCAGCCTGCTCCTCGAAGCGCCCAGCCGCCTCGTAGTAGCCCGAAGCCTCGCGAAACAACCCCGCCCGGCGAAGAAGTCTCCCGGCCGCTTCCCGGCTCCCGAGCTGCTCAAGGATCACCGCTGCGGGTTCGACTCGACCCACGACTCGGAGCCGCAGGTAGCGGAACCCGAGCCAGGCCCTCCACCAAATCCCATACCGACGCGAGCGAGCCAAGATCCGATCCACGAGCAACACCACCGCGAACAAGGCCCAAGCCCAGGGCGGAAGCACGTCGACCCCAGCGCGAAGCGAATCGACCAGCGGCGAGTCCCCAACGACCGCCGTCATGATGTCGCTCTGCCGCGCGCGCTGGAACCGATCGTAGAGAGCCAACCCGAGGCCGGCCAAGAGCAGGAGAGTCAAGGCGTCGACCGTAGGCAGAGCTCGTCCGCGCGGAAGGGGTCGCGCGGGTGCACAGGGGAGCGCGTCGGGGGGGACGCTCTCCATCCGACCGAGCGTATCTGTCGCCGGCTCCTCGTCGTCGCCCGATCCCAACAAGTCCACGCTCGAGGTTCCGGGGCCACTCTGCCAGCGTTTGCTGGTGCTGGAGCCGACCTGCTTGGTCGGCTCGAGGTTGAAGGTCCGCCAGGCGGCGGTGTCGAGGCCCTCGCGAGAGGCGCTCCCCTGGTCGTCCTCTGGGGGTCGCTGGGTGTAGATCGGCTGAGGCACCTCGACCAGCTCGAGCCGCGCCGTCTCGAGCGAAGCCAGCCGAGCCAGAGTCGCGGCCGCGTCCGGCCGCGACCCTGGGTCCTTGGACAGGAGCTCCGTGATCAAGTCCGAGAGCTCTCGCGGAGCGTCAGCGACTTCTTCGGCCAAGCAAGGGACCTCGGACTTGAGGTGCTTTTGGAGCACCGCCAACGAGCTCGATCCCTCGTAAGGCGGGTGCCCGGCCACGAGGTGGTAAAGCACGGCCCCGACGGCGTAGAGATCCGTCGGCGGCCCGAGGTCTGCTGCCTCGACTTGCTCGGGCGACATGTAGTAAGGAGTCCCTACGATCGTCCCGGTCTTGGTGATCCCATGATCCGCCGACTCCCGCCGGGCCAGATTGAAATCGGCCAGCTTGACGGCTCCGTCCAGATCAAGCAGGAGGTTGGCCGGCTTTATGTCTCGGTGCACGATCCCGGCCTCGTGCGCTGCGATCAACGCAGCGGCCATGGCCTGCCCGATCCCGACCGCCTCCGGAACGCTCAGCCGGCCGCGCTGGCGAAGCTGACGATCGAGCGATCCACCCTCGAGGAACTCGAGCACGACGTAGAGAAACCCGTCCCCCTCGCCGGCGCCCAAACAACGAACAATGTGGGGGTGCTCCAGCTCAGCGAGGAGTAGCACTTCCCGCTCGAAACGACCCACGCTCTCAGGGGAGAGCGTGTCGGGGTGGATCACCTTGAGCGCGGCCCGCGCCTCGCCTCGTCGCGCCTCGTAGACCGTTCCGGTGGCCCCCTGCCCGACCTTGATCAGGACGTGCCACCCATCGACGATTTGATCCAAGAGTGGATCGATCACGCGCCTCCGACGGAGGGCCCGCCCCTACTTGACCCCGGCCATGTAAGCGATCCAACCGGGCTCATTCTCGGCGTGGCCCTGGAGCACGAAGTCGCCGTCCCCCTCACCGTCGTCGTCGACGCCTTCCCAGTAGACGCTGGCAGTGCTGAACCCTGCCTCGAGGAGGATCTCGCGGACCTCCGCGATCGTCCACAGCCGCCAGTCGTAGGTGAAGGCGTTGGTGAGTTCGCTCTTGTCTGGGAACCGGAAGTGGATCGCGGTTTGGACTTCATTGGTGATCGCGTCGTAGCCGACCGTGTCCCACACATAGCTAAAGCCGTCCGGATACTCCGTCTCCTCCTCGTTGGCCTGGAGGGACTCATACCCACCATATAGGTCGAGGACGAGCATGCCCTCGGGCAAGAGCCCTTCGAGACAACTCTTGAAGTAAGTCCGCAGCTCGGCTCGCGTCTTGAAAATGCAGTAGGAGAAGTTCTGAGCCGCGACAATGTCGACCAGGACCCTGGCCCTGTCGCGAACGTCGGCCTTGAGCAAGGTGACTCGCTCTTGGGCCTCTTCAGGGATCTGGACCAGGTTGTGCTCGCGTCCCCAAGCGAGCGGCTCTGGATCGAGGTCGATCCCCCACGCGCGGTTCTCGGCGCGGCGATCGGCCCAGGTGCAGCAAGCCTGGAAGGTCCCGCAGAAGTCCTCGCGAAACAACGTCGGCGTCCGGTTGAAGCGATCGTGGAAGATCTTCTCGAAGAACTCCACGTCCGCCTCGGGGTTCTGGACCGAGGCCTGATAGAGCACGTACTTGTCTGCCTGCTGGGCGTCTGTCGGACCGCCAGACTTCTTCTTGCGCCTGTCCTTCTTCTTGGGCTTCTTGCCCTTGCCCTTGCCCTTGCCCATCTTCCCTCCGGTAGTTTTGGCAGAGGCTAGCCCGAACCGGCCGAGCACGCCAAGGGCACCGGAACCTCCGGAATGCAAAAAGCGCCGACCTTCCGGCCGGCGCTCTGCGTGAGTCTGAGTGGCTACCTAGCGCGAGAGCGCAGAGCCGAGGGCCTTGAGGCCGCTGCCCAGGGTCTCGACGGCGACCGCGCCGCTGCTGCGAGCGCCGCTCGTCGGGGCGACCGCGCCGCTGCTGCGAGCGCCGCTAGTCGGGGCCACGGCCGCAAGGCCAAAGGAACTCACCCCGAAAACGAGGGCTAGAGTTAGGTGTAGGCGCGACATAGACAGACTCCTTGGAGTAAGACTTCCGGTCTCCAGAGAATAGGGGACCTCTTACATCTCATCAACCTTACGCTTGGAGCCGACCAGAGGTTCCCTATTCTCCTACATAAGTCCTTTACTCGTGTAGGATTCGTCGGTGTGACGGACACCCCTCCGCGCGTCCTCATTGTCGCGCCCCTTTACCACACCGACCGCGGCGGGCTTGGACGCCAAGCCGTCCTCCTGACTGAGCGGCTCGCTGAGCTCGGCGCGAAGCCCCTCGTGGCCACTCGGGCCATGACCGGGCTCCCCCCACGCGCCTTCTCCCCCAAGGTCGAGCGGGCTGAACTCTCGGCTGGGAGGCCCGAGACCCATAACTACGAGGAAACCAGCCTCCTCAACCTCGCCACAAGCCTCCGCTTCTCGGCTCGACTCCTGGCTCTAATGGCCCGTCGCCGAGGCGACTACGACGTGATTCACGTGCACGGAGCCAGCCTGCCCTTCTTGATCGCCCTCCCGGCGGCCAAACTCCTCCGTCGCCGGATCGTGGGCAAGGTTGCCGCGCTCCACCAAGGCGTGGAGGCGGGAGACCTCGCCGGCCACTACGGCCCGCTCGGGCGGGTTCTGGCTTGGATCGCGAGCCGGAGCGACGCCTTCGTGGCGACGACCGCCGAGATCGGAGCCGCGCTGGGCGCGGAAGGAGTCCCCCTCGATCGGATCGCGCGAATCCCAAACTTCGTCGACACGAGACGCTTCCACCCCGCAGACCGCCCCCTTCGGGACGAGCTCCGTCGCGAACGAGGCTGGGAGGACCGGACCGTCCTGATCCACTCGGGGCGCCTCAGCGAGCGGAAGAACGGGGACATCCTCCTGAAGGCCTTCGCCCGTGCCAGCCGCGCGGTCCCAGACGCCAACGCGCTCTTGGTGTTCGCGGGCGACGGCCCCCAGCGAACGCGGCTCGAGGCCCTCTCCAAAGAACTGGACCTCCAAGACAGGGTCGCTTTCGCCGGGTTCCAGAACGCGATCGAACGCGAGCTTCAAGCTGCAGACCTCTTGGTGCTCGCCTCTCGCGTCGAAGGCCTCCCCAACGCGCTCCTCGAAGGCATGGCTTGCGGACTCCCCGCAGTCGTGACTCGGATCGGCGGAAGTCTCGAGGCTGCCATCGAAGGCGAAACAGCTCTGTTCGTCCCCGCCAACGAGGAAGACGCCCTAGCCACCGCTCTCCAGGAGGCTCTAGCCGACCCTGCCCTGCGGACTCGCCTCGGAGCGGCAGCAAAACAGCGAATCCAGGCCCGCTTCACCCTCGACGCAGTCGCCCCGCACTACCTTGAGCTCTATCGGCGACTTAGCGAGCGTCGTCCCCCAGCCGGAGCCTCGCTCGCAAAGGAATAAGCGAACGCGGCACCTGTCCTAGTGGTCCGTCAGGGATCGATTTCCACAGTTGCTTGTCCTCGTCGCCGCTGGCAGCGTTGCTCGTCGGTTACTTACGCCCGGTAAGCTCCGCTCCTCGCGCCTTGCCAGCGACGACGATGCCGGCG
>JAESQQ010000070.1 GCA_016765095.1 Planctomycetota bacterium
AGCCCCCAGACTTTGCCGCTCGGCCTCTCTGGAGCCTCCCGCGCACTTAACCGTCGCTACCTCAGGAGCTGTAAACCCCTCCCCTCCTGGAGCGCGTTGCGAGCCGCCACGAAGGGGCAATTGGAAGTCGGCTTGGGCGCCTCGCAGGGGCGCGGAGCAACCTCAGCCGTTCTTCTTCTGCGCCAACTGCCAGCGGTATTGCTCGTAGTCGCAGGGGTACTCCGTCACTCGGCCGTCCTCTATGTGAAGGACGGCCGTCGCCAGCTCGCTCACGAACTGGCGATCGTGGCTGACGAAGATCACGGTCCCACCGAAGTTCTTGACTGCTTTGAGCAGCACGCCTTGGCTGTGAAGGTCGAGGTGGTTGGTCGGCTCGTCGAGGACCAACACGTTTCCCGGCTGGAGGAGCATTCGCGCAATCTTGAGCCGCGCGCGCTCGCCACCCGAGAGGACCCGGACGAGCTTGAACACGTCGTCGCCGCTGAACAGAAAGCAACCGAGCAAGGTTCGGATCGGAATCGGGGACTCGGGCGGGGCGGCAGCGTCGACCCACTGGAGCACCGAGCGCGTGTCGTCCTCGTCGAGGTCGTCGGTGTATTGCGAGAAGTACTGGAGCTTGACGTTGTGTCCGAGGGTCAGCGACCCCGAGCTCGGCTCCAAGCGCTGGGCGAGAATGTTGAGGAGCGTCGTCTTGCCCGCCCCGTTGGCTCCGACCACCGCTAGCCGAGTCCCGGCCACGAGCTCCAAGTTGACCTCGGAGAAGACCTGCAAGTCGCCGTAGCTCTTGGAGACGCCCTCGAGTCGGAACACGACGTTCCCGCTCTTGGCGGCGTCAGGGAAGCGAAGCTTGAGGTCCTTGGGAGGCTCAGGCGGGAGCACGATCGGGACGATCTTCTCGAGCTGCTTGACCCGGCTCTGAGCCATTTTCGACGTCGCGGGGTGAGCCCGGTTCTTGGCTATGAACACCTCGTGGGCCTTGATCTCCTTTTGCTGGCGCTCGAAAGAGGCCTTGAGGCGCTGACGGCGAATCGGCTTCTCGACCTCGAAGTAGCTGTAGTTGCCGTGATAGACCTCGACGCGCCCCAGCTCGAGCTCCAGGATTCGCTCGACGAGGGCGTCGAGGAAGTAGCGATCGTGGCTCGTGAGGAGCACCGCCCCGGGGAAAGTCTTGAGGTAGTCGAGCAGCCACTCACGAGCCTCAATGTCGAGGTGGTTGGTCGGCTCGTCGAGGATCAAGAGATCGGGGGCCTCGAGCAGAAGCCGCGCCAACTCGACGCGCATCAGCCAGCCGCCGGAGAGCTCACGGACGAGCTTGTCCATTCGGGCCTGGGTGAACCCCAGCCCGTTCATGATCGTGCGGGCCCGCGCGTCCGCGTCGTAGCCGCCGAGCTCCTCGAAGCGGGCCTGGGCTCGCCCGTAGGCCTCGATCACTTTCTCGTCCTCGGGCCGCTCGCACATGAGCGCAATGCAGCGCTCGACTTCGGCCTCGAGCTTCTTGACTTCGCCCAGCGCCTCGAGCACGGCCTTGACGGCGGTCACGTCGCTGTCGGGCGGGTTGATCTCCTGAGGCAAGTAGCCGACTCGCCGTCCGTTGCCGAGATCGACCTTGCCGCGGTCTGCCCCGACCTCGCCTGTCAGCACGCGGAAGAAAGTCGACTTGCCCTGGCCATTGCGCCCCGCCAACGCGACGCGCTGCCCTTCGGAGATCCGAAAGGTGACCCCGTCCATCAGCAATCGCCCGCCGAGGCGGACGCTCAGGTTGTCGACGTGAAGCATGGCCGCAGATTCTAAGCCGACGCTCGACGCGTGCCCCGCTCGGAGGGAAATGGGCTGAAAGGAACCGCTCCAGCCGGCTCAGGTCTCCGCGCGAGGCCAAACCTCGCCGAGCCTCAGCAACCGGGCAGAAACGCACACTGAAGATAGGGGGGCCCTTGGCTCGATAGGAGAGGCAAAGGAAGTGCCTATGAGAGCCTACGTCCGCAGCCGATCCGCGATCGACCTCGAGATTTCAGGGACCGTCGTTCGGGATCTAAACCCCGACCCTCGCCCAGCGGTTTGGGGTCGCTTCAGCGGAGCGATCGAGCAAGCCTGCGAGGGCGCCGCCCGCAAGATTCAGCCGACGATCCGCCGAATCGCCCACTGCGGTGGGCTGAGCGTCGGCCGCAGCTTCACCTGCGGCCAGGAGGATCAAGCGATCGACGCCTGGTGCGGTCACGCCTACTGCCCCGCCTGCGCCAAGCTCGAGAGCACGACCGCCGCCCAGTCCGTCCGTGACGGTTGGGACTCCCGCCTGATCACGATCGAAGTCGCCGTTGACGGAGACCTGACCTCGCCAGCGCTGCCCAACCCAAGCGAAGTCGCAGTGATCCGAGCGACCTGGGCCGAAATCAGCAAGACGCTCGCGGAGAGGACCGGACTCCCGCGCCTGGAGTCAGTGCCCCGGGTCCTGATCTCCCCCCAGTCGGTGACTCTCTTCGTGCGCCACCCCTTCGACGCAGAGACCGCGCGCGAGTGCCTCGTCGAGGCCGTCCGCGAGGCTTGTCACTCAGGCGGACTCGATCGCTCGACGGTCAGCGGGCTCAGCCGGGAGCGCGCCGCTGGGATCGTGCGACGCGGGCTGAGCGAGCAGTCCCGGCGCTTTGTGGCGGGAGTCGAGCGTGACCTCGGGCGCGGGCACGTCGCCTGGCGAGGCTCTTTCCCCGGCGACGCCAGCAACCAGGCAGCGGATCGCACGGCGGCTCGCGGCTGGATCGCCCAGATCGAAGCGCACCACACCGAGCGGCGACGCAAGCGCGTCTTGGGCAGCAAGGGCTGCCTCCCCGCCCCGGCGGAGAGCAGTGCAGAGGGCAAGAAGGCCGTCTGCTCCCGCCACGGGAGCCAGTGCCACGTGATCGTGACCCGCGTTCGCGAGCGCGCCACGGGCGACCTCGTGATCGCCTACCCGGGTGACCAGGTCCCGGCCACGACCGGGCCCCAGGCGGCGACGTTCTTCGCCAACGCCGCTCGAGACGGAATCCGGCGCAGCAGGCCCTTCGTCACCCGAGAAGCGGCGAGCCAACTGCGCCGCGCTGGGTAGACCCGCGCCAAACCTCCCGTCGCTCTCCGCGCCGCCGACCCACCTCAGCCTCGACGCTGATTTGTGCCGGCGGCGTTGGCCATCGCGGGGTCAAGGTCGGGCGCTCGCCCTGCCTGAGACCTAGACTGCCCGGGTGGATTGGGACTTGGATAATCTGCCGGGCCAACAAGGCGTCAGCGGGAGCAGCGCCGGCAGCTTCGACTGGAAGGCCGTGCCCTACGAGGTCCGGGAGCTCCTCGGTCGCGGGGGAATGGGCGCCGTCTATCGAGCCTACGATCCCGCTACTCAACGAGAGGTCGCCCTCAAGGTCTTGCGCCAGGAGAACCTCAGCGCGCAAGCCCGGGCCCGCTTTCGCCAGGAGGGTGAGATCGCAGCCGCCCTCTCTCACGAGAACGTGCTTCGGATCCACGCCGTGTGGGAAGTCCCCCCGCACACCGCGCTGGTCTACGAGCTGATCGAGGGAGCCCGCCCAATCGACGAAGCGTGGGGGACCGACCTCCGAGAGCGGGTCCGCATGATCCGCGACGCCTCGCGCGGGATCGCCGCCGCGCACGCGGTGGGCGTCGTGCACCGGGACATAAAGCCCGACAACCTGCTCGTCGACGCCAAGGGCCGCGTCCGAGTCACCGACTTCGGGATCGCGTTTGCGGAGGGGGCAGCGCGCCTGACCAAGACTGGGGCCATGGTCGGGACCCCGGTCTACATGTCGCCCGAGCAGTTCCGACGCCTGAAGGACCCCACCCCCGCGAGCGACGTGTGGGGTTTGGGCGTCCTCCTCCACGTCGCGCTCTGCGACGCGCTGCCCTTCCCGGGGCCCGACTTTGGCGCCCTGATCGCCCAAGTCCAAGCCGGTGCCACGTCCCAGACCCTCTCCAACCTCTCGAAAGCTCCGCGTCCCCTCGTCCAAGTCGTGCGCGCAGCCCTCCGCCCCAAGGCCAAGGATCGGCTCCCCGACGCGGGAGCCTTCGCCGACGCCCTCGACGCCTGGCTCGAAGGGAACTCGCAGTCCTCCAGGCGGCGCCTCCTCATGCTGACCCCCGTGGCCTTGCTCCTGGCCGGAGCGCTCGGGTGGGCCCTCTTCCCGGGAGAGAGTCCTCCCGCGAGAACGACCGAAAGCTCCACCCAAGTCGCGGCCTCCCCAAGCTCCTCGCCAAGTGAGCAAGCCGGGCCGCCTGTGAACCTGTTGGCTGCCCTCGCGAGCGACGCCCCGGCCGAATCGGGTCTCGCCGCGCTCGAGCTTCTCCGCTCTTGGCCTCAGGGAGCGCACGCCGCCGCCGCCGCCGCGCGAGTCGAGCGACTCAAGAGCGAGCCTCTCGTACGCTTCTACGCCGCGCTTCCGGCGGGGATCAAGACCAAGGATTGGGAGCTCGGGTTCCCCCCAGGAGACTCAACGACGGTCATTGGCTTGGCCGACCGCTGCGGGTTCCTCGTCCGCTGGGACCTCCGGAGCGGAAAGCTGAGCTCCAAGCGAATCGTTCAGCTCAACTGGTCGCTGGCGAAGGTCTTTCAGAGCGGCAAGTGCCTCGCAATCCCGCGCCGGGGCGTGGGCCTCCTCCAGATCGACCTCGAGGGCAAGAAGGACACCTGGCTCCTCCCTCCCGCCCCCGAAGGCGAGAAGGTGGTCACGATGACCTGGCCAAGAGGCGGCCCAGCTTGGGTCCTCCTCGGGCGATCGCTCCGAGTCTACTCGCCCGAGGGCGAGGTCCTCCTCGAGCTAGAGCTGCCTCAGCCAGCGATCACGGGCCGGATCGTCGTCGTCTCGAAAGACGAGCTGTTCGTGGCCCTCGGACACGCCACGAGCGAGACGTCCTCCTTCTACCGGGTCCGGCCCTCAGAGGGTACCCCCTGGACCGAGCTCTTTCGCCTGCCCGGCGGCCAACCCGGGGGGGGTATCAGGCAGAGCTGGAGACGTTCATTGGGCACACCAACGAGGGCGCAATGGCGATCTATCGGGCGGGGAGTCACAAGGTCCTCTCCTATGAAGTCGGAGGCGAGAGAGTCCGAATCTTGCGGCTTGAGCCTCGCAAGGACGGCGAGACCTTTTGGATCCTGGGAACCCCGGTTGCGGCGGCCACGCCTTGCTCCCTCGAGCTCGCGCGACTCGAGGACGGCCAGCTCCGCGTGATCGAGACGCGCACGATCCAAGTCACCGCCAGCGACGCCCAGCTGAGCCCCTGCGGTCGGTTCTGGGTCATAGGTCTCGGCAACGAGCCGACTCGCCGCCAGGCTGCAGAAGTCTGGTACGTCGGGCCCGAGGTCCTCGAGAGCGCCGACTAACTCAGCGAAGTCCTCGCGTAGCCGAGCTTCGGAATCTAGCCTGGGGGGGTGCGAATCGGACCCTACGAAGTCCTCGAAGAGCTCGCCCGCGGCGGAATGGGGGCGGTCTATCGAAGCCGCGACCCAAAGACGGGTCGCGAAGTCGCGATCAAGGTCCTCCTGAGGGGAGGGCAGGCGACCCCCCGACAACGAACGCGCTTCGATCGCGAAGCTCAGGCGCTCAGAAAAGTCGACCACGCCAACGTCGTTCGACTGCGCGACGTCGGCGAGGACAAGGGCGTTCCCTTCCTCGTGCTCGACTACCACCGCGAAGGCTCCCTCGAAGAGACGCTCAAGAGGACCACGCTCTCCGCCTTCCTGACGGCTCGGATCGGCGCGCACATGGCCGCCGGCCTGGAGGCTGCCCATGCCCACGGGGTTCTCCACCGCGACTTAAAGCCAGCCAACGTCCTGATTGGTGAGAACGGGTTCGCGATGCTCAACGACTTCGGGTTGGCCAAGGACCTCAACCGCGAGGACGACACCGCGCGCCTGACTCAGACCGGGACCCTCCAGGGCACGCCTGGGTTCTGGGCACCCGAGCAAGCTGGGGGCAAGCTCGACGAGGTGGGTCCCGCGACGGACGTCTACGGCCTGGGGGCAACCCTCTACGCCGCGCTCTGCGGGCGGCCGCCCATTCTCGCGGACAGCTTCCTCGGCATGCTGACCGCCACCGCCACCGAGGTCCCTCCGGGGATCTGCGCGCAGCGACCCGAAATCCCTTCCGAGTTGGAGGCGGTGATCTTCCGTTGCTTGGAGAAAGACCCCAGCGCGCGGTGGGCGAACGCCAGTGAACTCAAGCGGGCGCTCTCGACCTGCCTGCGGGCCAGCCAAGAGGAGCTTGTCTCCCCCAAGGAAGCCGACTACCGCGCGCCAGCGGTCGCCGTGATCCTCGTCCTCCTCCTGCTCGGTCTCCTCGCAGCCGTGCTCTTTAGCGGCAGGTTCGTCTGGACGTCCCCCCCCGACTCCAGGCCGTCCAATGCTCCCGACGTAGCCACCTCGGCCACGACTGGCGCCGCCACGCCTTCAGCCACCCCTCCTCGCCTGAGCTCTCAGGCAGACGAGCTCTACGCCCGAGCCCGCCTCGCGCGCCGCGACAAGCACCCTCAAAAATACGTCTCGCTCCTGCGGCGCGCTGCGGACCTGGGCCACGCAAAGGCCATGTCCAGCCTCGGCACTGCCCTCGCGAAGGGCTATGGCGTCGGCAAGGACAATGCGCAAGCGGTGAAGTGGTTTCGCCGCGCAATCGACCTCGGTGACGCAGAGGCCATGACCTGCCTCGGAGTCATGCTGGCGGAGGGACGCGGCCTGCCGAAGGACGAGGCGTTGGCTGCGGAGTGGTATCGCCGCGCGATCGAGGCCAGCAACGACACGACGGCCATGGTTAACCTCGGCATGCTGCTGGAGGCCGGCCACGGCGTCGAGAAAAGACAGTTCGCGGCGGCCGCCTGGTACAGTGACGCCGCCAAACGCGGGAGCCTTCGGGGCATGAACAACATGGGGAAGCTCCTCCTCAAGAGTGACAACCCCCTCGACCACGCCGCCGCCGCGCCGTGGTTCCGACGCGCCGCCGAGTCGGGACACACGTCATCCATGATCAGCCTGGGCCTGCTGCTCGAGGAGGGCCGCGGGGTAGCGACGAGCCATACGAAGGCCCTGGGGTGGTACGAGCGCGCTGCTAAGAAAGATGACCCGGAGGGCATGAACAACCTGGCGTCCATGCTGGAGAGAGGGCTTGGAACTCCCGTGGACCTCGCCAAGGCAGTCGAGTGGTATCGCCGTGCCAGCGACCACGGCCACCCCGAGAGTCTCTACCGATTGGGTCAAATGCTGGAGAAGGGTCTCGGTGCTGACAAGGACGAGACGATGGCGGCGAAGGCCTACAGCCGGGCTATCGACAAGGGCAATCGACTCGCCCTCGCGCCCCTGGGGCACCTCCTGGCCAGTGGTCGCGGCGTGCCCAAAGACCCAGCCGAGGCGGCGAGGTGCTACCGCCTCGCCGCTGAGGGAGGCGAGCCGGTCGGTATGTATTGGCTAGGCCACGCGCTGGAGCACGGCTTGGGCCTCCCCAAGGACTCCGCCGGTGCCCTCAAGTGGTATCGCCGCGCGACCAAGGGCGAGTCCCAGGAGGCTCGGGACCTCGCCCAAGCCGCGCTCGACCGACTGGGTCAGTGAGCCCGCGGTCCTTCGCCTCGGGGGGCTACCCAGCAGCGACGAGGGCCGGCTCTGGTTCTGGCTCGGCCTCGGACGGTGGCACGTCGCGGACCATGAGGCGCCTTAGATCCTCAATGATCAAGTAGACGCAGGGGACCACGTAGAGAGTCAAGAGGGTCGCCGCCGCCACGCCAGACGCGATCGAGACCGCCATTGGAATCACGAACTGAGCCGTGAGGCTCGTCTCGAGCAGGAGCGGGAGCAGGCCCGCGACCGTGGTCAAGGTGGTCAGGAACACGGCGCGGAATCGAATCCGTCCGGCCGCCGCCGCCGCTGCCCAGGCGTCGCTCCCGGCACGTCGCCGGCGATTGATCGCGTCGATCAGGACGAGCGAGTCGTTGACCACGATTCCGGTCAGGCCAACCATTCCGAAGATGCTGAAGATCGTGAGCGGAATCCCGAACACAATGTGGCCCACGATCGCGCCGCCGAACCCGATCGGGACTGCGGCCATCACGACCGCCGGCTGCAGGTAGCTGTTGAAGAGCAGCGCCAGGATCGCGTAGATCCCGAACATGGCGAGAATGAAACCGAACAGGAGCGAGTTAAGCGTCGCCTTCTGCTCCTCCTGCGCGCCCCCGAAAGTCGCCTCGGCTGGGTAGCGGCTGAGGAGGTCCTTAAGGGTCTCGCGTTCGAGCGTGGCCACGACCTCGTTGGCGTTGGTGACTCCGTCGTCGATCTCGGGGCTGACCGTGACGACCCGGCGTCCGTCGCGGCGCTCGATCTTGCTCAAGCCGCGATCGCGCTCAGCCTCGGCCGCCCAACCCAAGGGCACGAGTGCCCCGTCCTTCCCGCGCAGCCGGAGGCGGTCGAGGTCGAGCTGACTCCGGCGAAGCTGACGTGCGTAGCGCACGCGGACTTCAACTTCTTGACGACCCCGCTGGAGCTTCTGAACCTCGCGTCCAGTGAAGCCGTACTGAACCTGGATCGCGAGCTCCCGCTCACTGAGCCCCATGTTGCGGGCGGGCTCCCGAAGCGCGAGTCGCAGCTCGCGCTTTCCCGGTTCGAGGTTGTCGTCGACGTTGTAGACGCCAGGGAAACGGGAGAGGGCGGCGCGCAGCTCGCGCACCATGGGTTCGGCGTGAGCGGGATCCCGCGGCAGGATCCGAAGCTCGATCGGCTTCCCACCCGGCCGGTGTCGCGATCCCGAGAAGTTGACGGACGCGGCCTCGGGGATCTCACCCGCCGCCACTCGCCAGCGCTTTAGGAGCGCAGCGCTCGTGATCTCACGGTCCTCGCTCCGACAGAGCTCTAGCTCGACCTTGCCTTTGTTCGCGCCGCCGCTGCCCGTCTGGCCTTTGACTCGACGGGTGATTGGCTGTCCGTCGGCAGCCGGGGGAAGCTCGTTGCCGACCTCGCGAGCGGCCGCCTCGAGCCGCGCCACGACCTCTGCCGTCCGCTCGAAGCTCGTGCCTTGGGGCATCGTCAGCGTGGCGCTGATCGTGTCTGCGTCGAGGCTCGGGAAAAACACGAACCTCGGCCGCCCCGACGCGACGAGTCCAGCGACGACGATCAGGAACCCAAGCGAGGCGGCGGCGACGGGGTAGCGCCAGCGCAGGGCCAAGTCGACCGACTTCCCGTAACGGGCCTCAATGAAAGTCTCGACCCAACCGTCGAAGCGCTCGCGGGTCCGCTGGAGGAGCGTCCCCGAGCGCGAAGGCGCCTGGGCGTGCGCGAGGTGAGCCGGCAAGATCAGGAGGCATTCGATCAGCGAGGCGATCAGGCATGCCACGACCGCTACCGGCATGATCTGAATGAACTTGCCCATGATCCCCGCCACGTAGAACAGGGGCAGGAACGCGATCGCGGTCGTGGTCACCGAAGCGATCACGGGGAGCGTCACCTCCTCGAGGCCGGCCAGCGCTGACTTGAGGGTGTAGCCCCCCTCGCGCATGTGTCGGGCAATGTTCTCCGCGACCACGATCGAGTCGTCGACCAGGATCCCCAGGATCATGATCAAGGCGAAGGAGCTGATCATGTTCAGGCTGCCGCCGAACGCGAGCAGGAGGATCATGGCTGCCATGAACGCGACCGGGAGACCCGCCGCGACCCAGAACGAGAGCCGGATTCCCAAGAACAGGAGGAGCGCCACGAACACGAGGAGCAGGCCCTGGGACCCGTTCCGGGTCAAGAGCCCGAGCCGATCCGTGACCGACTTGCTGTGGTCCTTCCAGACCTCGAACTTGACGCCAGGGGGGAGGATCTTCCCGCGCTCCTTGAGGTAGCCCTTGACCCGATCGGCAGCGGCGACGACGTCTTGGTCGGCCGTGCGTTGGATCGTAAACGTCACCGCCGCGGTCCCGTCCACGGTCAACCCGAGCGGACTCTCCGCGAACCCGTCGTCAATGTCCGCCACGTCCCGGAGGCGGATCTGCGTCCCGTCCGTGCGTGACAAGATCACGAGTTCGGCCAACTCGCGCCCGACTCGCTGCTCAGCCTCGACGCGCAGAATCTGCTCTTCGTTGTCGGAGCGGAGCCTTCCTAGGGGCAAGTCGAGGCTCGTGGCCCGGATCGCGGCGGAGACGGCCTCGATCGTGAGCCCATAGCGCTGAAGGTCTGCCTCGCGCACGAGGACGTTAATCTGGAAGTCACGGACACCGGCGGTGATGACCTCGCTGACCTCGGGGAACACGAGCAGCTCTTGCTCGATCTCGCGGGCCAGAGTCGCCATGCTCCGCTCTTCGAGGTCGCCGTAGAGCGCCAAGGTCACGACCTCCTTGCGGTTGGCGACCAGGCTGACCACCGGCTCCCTGACGTCGTCGGGAAAAGTCGAGATCCGGCTGACCTCGTTGCGAATGTCGACCAGCGCGTCACGCGGGTCGCGTTGGCGAGCGTCGATCTCCGCCAGGACTCGGGCGTTGCCCTCGCTGACCGTCGTCTCGATCAAACGCACGCCGTCGACGCCGCGAATCGCCTCCTCGATCTTGACGGCCACGCTGTCTTCGAGTTCGTCGGGCGTCGCGCCCGGGTAACCGACGCTGATCACGACTTTGTCGAAGCTGAACTCGGGGAACATCTCCCGAGTCATCATGACCGTGGCGGCCGCGCCAGCCACGATCAGGAAGACCATTAGGAGGTTGGCGAAGACCGGAGTCTTGGCCGCCCAGGCGATAGCCGCCCTCACTTACTGACTCCCTTGGTGTCGGTGCTGACGACGAGCGGGAGACCCTCGATCGCGCGCTCAAGAGGGCTCACGATCACGCGCGCGCCAGGCTCTAGGCCAGCGAGGACCTCGATCCAAGACCCCGACCGCTGCCCCGTGCGGATCGTGGCAACGACCAGGCGGTCCTGGCCCTTCTCGTCGCGACGGGCGAGGTAGACCCGACCGCCCTCCTGGAGCGCCTCAAGGGGCAGGGCCAGGGCCAGCTCACGGGCCGGCCCCTCGAGGGTCACGTGGCAGAAGGCCTGAGGCACGAGCCCAGGGCGGGCCTCGACTTCGACGACGGCTTGGAGGGTCTGGGTCTCGGCCTGGAGCGGTTCGAAGCGCGTCACGCGCCCCGGCCAGCGCTGGACGAGTCCGGGGAGTTCGTAGCGAATCTCGACGCTCCCCAGGCGAGGAGTCGCACCCAGGCTCGGGTCGAGGAGGAGCGCGTCCCCCAGCGAGAGCGAGACGGGGATCTCGAGGCGCTCGACGTCCCAGAGCTCAAACAGAGCCTGACCAACGGCGATCCGCTGGTGGGCCTCGACGCGGACCTTCGCGACCACGCCCGTAAAGGGGAGCACGATCACGCACCGCTGAAGGTCGAGAGCTGACTTATCACGACGCGCGCTCGCCTCAGCGACCCGAGCCCGCGCCGCTGCGAGCTGAGGCCTGAGGAGGGCTTGTGTCTGGAGGAGGGTCAGGCGGGAGTCGCGGGCTCGGACGACGGCGTGCAGCGCTTGATCGAGGCCGCGGTCGTTCTCGATTCCCTTGGTCTTGAGATCCCGAGCTCGCTCGAGGTCAGCCTCCTCGAGCCGGAGCGACTCGTCCGCGAGGCGCAGCCGCTGGGAGACCCACGTCCGGGACGCCTCGAGCCGATCGACCTCGGCCTTGGCCGTGGCGAGGCTGGCCTGGGACTGAGCCAATGCGGCGACGGCGTCGGCAGAGTCGATCGCCACGACCGAGGTCCCCCCTGTCAGGACCCGACCGTCCTCGAGGCCTGGATGGATCGAGACAACCCGGCCGCTGACGTCGGCAGAGATCGTGATTCGGCGCGCCGGTCGCGCGCGACCGTAGCCTTCGACCCGGGGGGTGACCCGACGGGGACCGACCTCGACCACACGGACTCCGGCCCGGCTCTCGACGAAAGGCTTGGTCGGAGGCGTGCGGCCCATACTCGCGAGGAGCCCGAACACTGCGGAGGCCCCGAACAGAATCGCGAAGGACGCCGCGATCGCGCCGAGCGGCGTCAGCGCGGTCCGCGGGTGCTCCGCCTCGGCGTCGGCGAGACCCTCGCCCAGGGGGGCTTGAGGTGGGCTGGAGGGTTGCTCAGTCATGCAGACCTCGGGCACGGGCCGGGCAAATCCAGCCCCCGAATGAAGAGGGTCACGATGTGTTCTTGAAGGCGAGGCAGGTCTTCGCGGGCGTAGCGCTGCGGCCGGTAGAGGACGTCTAGGATCGGCCGGGCGTGACGAAAGAAGACGCAGTGCCCGATCAGGCTCAAGGCTTGGAGTTCGCGCTCGGCGGAGTCGAAGTCTGGGCGCGCCTCGAGGATCAGCCCGTCGAGGACCGCGAACATGGGCCGGAAGAAAGCCTCGACCACGTCGTGGAGGGCGGGGCCAGGCTCCGCCAACTCGTGAGTCATGAGCCGCCCGTGCCAGGACTCGCCCGCCGAGAGGAGGCGCTCGAGGAAGCTCCCCACGAAGTCCTCGACCCGCTCCTCCCAGCTGGCGCTGTCGGGGAGGCGGTCTATGGGGGCGTGGCGGTGGAGCTTGGTGAAGGCGTGCTTGAACACCTCGCGGTAGAGCTTCTCCTTGTCGCCAAAGTGGTAGTGGATCGCGGCCACATTTGCCCCAGCCCGCGAGCAAATCGCGCGGATCGTCGTCTTCTCGAAGCCTTGATCGGCGAACACCTCGCCGGCCGCCTCGAGGAGGCGAACGCGGGTCGTCGGGGAGCCGGACTCGGTGGAAGTGCTCATTGGAGCTCGATTCAAACGTGCGTTTTAATCGGGTGTTCCAGACAATACTCAGGTCGCCGCTCTCCGCCAAGCCTTAGTGGGGGGTAACACTCCCTTTGAGCGCAGCAGTCGGTAGAGCACTTCAGTAGCTCAGCAGCAGAGCGAGGCGGTTCGAACGCCTGGGTCGCGGGTGCAAGTCCCGCCTGGGGTATCGGTTGGGGCGAGCGGCTGAGAGATACGTTTCGCCGCTGTTCCTAATTCGTCCCGACTCCAACCCCGTTGGACTTGTGCATCAGATTCGTCCCAGGATCGGTTCGACTCGTTCCGTCGCAGCCTGAATCCAGTTCAGATTCGCGGGAATTGCGTCCCAGAAACGGCGCGCCGACTTGCGGACGTCGGACCCGAGAGCTACTTTGAGACGTTCCTGGGAAGGAAATGGGAGGCGAGCTTGCTCGCACGGATCTGCCCGACTCTCGCACCAGTTAGCCGCGCACCCAACTTGGCCGCGCCTGACTTGGCTCGCGAGGCAGGAGTCGCCGACCGGGTCTTCGACCCGATTGGCGCTCAAGCGCAGGACCACTCCCAAGAGGAGAACCTATGAGCGACGACTTCTTCGCCGGTCTGGACGAGACCCAAGAGGAATTGAGCAAGAGCCGCGGCAGCGCGGCTGAGGTCGAGAGCCGCTGGCGGGTCTTGTACGAGATCTCGACCCTGTTCAACTCACCGGTCTACACCTACGACGAGATCCTCGAGCAGATCTTGGATCGCGCGATTCAGATCACGGGGGCCGACCGGGGCCTGCTCCTCCTCTACGACGAGCGGGATCGCCTCGAGGTCAAGCTGGCCCGAGGGATCGAGATGTCGACGCTCCCTAAGGAGGAGCGCGAAGTCTCCGAATCGGTGATCCAAGACGTGGTCAAGAGTGAGCAGGGGATCTGCATTGCCAACGTCGAGAACGACCAGAAGTTCAGCGAGCTGAGCTCGATCATTGACCTCAAGATCCTCTCGGTAATGTGCGTTCCGCTCAAGATCACGCTCCGTGACGAGCGACAGGGCGGCAAGGAGCACCGAGCCGAGACCCTGACCACACGCAAGATCCTGGGCCTGCTCTACGTCGACAGCCGCTCGATCACGAAGAGCTTCTCGCCCCAGGACCTGGACCTGTTCCAGGCCTTGGCCAACAACGCGACGACGACGTTGGTCAACGCCAAGCTCTACCGAGAGGCGACCTGCGATCCGGGGACGGGGATCTTCACCCGGAGCCACTTCGAGTCGCGACTCCGGGACGAGGTCAAGCTAGCCCGCAAGACCGGCAGCCCGCTCTCGGTGATGATGGTCGATATCGACCACCTGCGCCGGCTCAACTCCGAACGGGGCTATGTCGAGGCGGACGCGGTGATCGCGCGCGTCGCTCAGATCAGTCAGCACCGACTGCGAGGCATAGACCTCGTGGCGCGCTACGGCGGCGGCAAGTTCGTCGCGATCCTGCCCCAGACCGACGCCACGGGGACCGATGCCGTCGCCAACAAGATCCTCGGCGCGGTCGCCGGCGAGGGGTTCTTTGGGCGCATTGGCAGCGTGACGTGCTCGATCGGCGCCGCGACCTTGGTCCCTGGGATCGACTCGCTCTCGCTCGTCAAGCGCGCGGACCAAGCGCTGTTCGACGCGAAGCGGAGCGGGCGCAACACCCACCGGATCTATCACGACGGCCTGGCCAACATTCGCCGGACCGACAGGTTGGCGGGCGTCCTCTCGGGCGACCCGACCCGCGACTACCGCAACACCCTAATGCTCCTGGAGACGATCGAGGAGATCAACAAGCGGGTCGACTTCGACGAGCTCCTGCCCCGCGTCGTCGACACCGTCCTCGACATCACCCAGGCCGAGCGCGGGTTCTTGATCCTCCGCGACGAGGACGGGACCCTGACTCCGCGCGTCGCGCGGAACAACCAGAAGGAGGACATCGAAGCCAAGGACTTCAGCCGCTCGGTCCTCGATCGCGTGATTGAGACCAGTCAGGCCGTTCGCGAGGCCTTCGCCGACGACGCCCCAATCTCGACGGCCTCGATCAGCAACTTCTCGATCCGGGCGGTGATGTGCGTGCCGCTCGTGATCACCGGTCCCCAGGGAGCCGCGCGGACTCTGGGCGCGATCTACATAGACAGCCGGACCGCCGGTGAGGAGTTCGACGAGAGCTCGCTCGCGTTCTTCGACACGCTCTCGCGCCAGGTCGCGGTCGCGATCGAGAACGCCCGGCTCTACGACCGCGTCGCCCAGCTCAATCGCCAGCTTCAAGCCAAGCTCGACACGACGCAGGAAGAGCTGAAGCAGGTCAAGGTCGAGCTCGAGGACCGGACCAAGACCCTCGAACTCCGCTACACCTACGACGCCATCATTGGCAAGTCGCCGCGGATCCAGCAGATCTTCCGGCTCCTCGATCGCGTGATCGACAGCACGGTCCCCGTGTTCATTCATGGCGAGTCAGGCACGGGAAAAGAGCTCGTCGCCAAGGCGATTCACTACAACGGGCCGCGCAAGAAGAACCGCCTGATCGCGGAGAACTGTGCCGCGACGTCGGAGAGCCTGCTCGAGGCGGAGCTCTTTGGTCACGTCAAGGGCGCGTTCACGGGCGCCCAGGCCGATCGCAAGGGCTTGTTCGAGCTCGCCACGAAGGGCACACTCTTCCTCGACGAAGTCGGCGACATGTCGCTTGGGATGCAGAAGAAGCTCCTCCGCGTGCTCCAGGAGGGCGAGATTCGCCGCGTCGGCGGCAAGGACACGATCAAAGTCGACGTCCGGATCGTCTCGGCGTCCAACAAGGACCTCAAGGCCCTCGTGGCTGACGGCAGGTTCCGCGAAGACCTCTACTACCGGCTAAACGTCGTCAAAGTCGACCTCCCGCCGCTCCGCGACCGGAAGGAAGACCTCGCGCTCCTGATCGACCACTTCCTCAACCTGGAGAACACGGGGCCGCCCAAGAGCTTCACGGCCGAAGCCATGCAAATGATCATGCGCTACAACTGGCCGGGCAACATTCGAGAGCTCAAGAACGTCGTCGAGCGCGCCAAGATCGTCTCCGACGGCGACGTGATGGGCGCGGAGCACGTCATCCTCGACACGGTCTTCGACCCTCGTCAAAAGGGCGTCTCTGCTATGGGACCCGCTCCGGGCGGCATGATGCCGCCCCCAGCCCCCGGCATGCCGCAGATGCCGAGCGAGCCGTTCTACTTCGACCTCAACGAGCGCCAGCGCAAGCTCCTCGAGTATCTCAAGACCTACGGCTCGATTCGAAACCGCGACTACTACGAGATCATGCAGGTCAGCAAGTCGACGGGCTGGCGCGATATCAAGGGCTTGATCGAGAAGAAGATCGTGGTCGCCCACGGCAAGGGCAAGGGCTCGGTCTATACCCTCGGTGAGAAGGCGGGCGGCAAAACGCCCGACTGACCGGCAGTTCGTCTCGCGTTGACTCGGACCGCCAAGGACGCCAAGGTGCAACCGCCAAGCGCCCCTTGCGAAGCAAGGGAGCGCTCCGTGAGTTCCGGTACTGGAACCGAGCATGCGCAGCATGGGTCGGGACCTGGAGGAGCGAAGCGGGGGAGAAGGTCCCGACGGCCGAGCGCAGCGAGGCCTCGTGCTGCGGAGCAGCACCAGAAGACACAGCCAGCGC
>JAESQQ010000727.1 GCA_016765095.1 Planctomycetota bacterium
ACGGAGAGTAGGGGTCGACGGAGAGTAGGGGTCGACGGAGAGTAGGGGTCGACGGAGAGTAGGGGCCTGCGCTCAACTGGCTCGGGGCGTTACGACATGAACTCCGGCCACGCCGAGCCCCTGGACCTCAGCGCGTCTCTCGCACGCGAGCTGATCGCGGCGCAGTTCCCCCAGTGGGGCCACCTCCCCCTCAAGCCAGTCGATCCGGGCGGTTGGGACAACCGGACTTTTCGGCTCGGCGACGAAATGAGCGTGCGACTCCCCAGCGCGGAGGGGTATGCGGCTCAAGTCGAGAGGGAGCAAACCTGGCTCCCGATCCTGGCCCCTCAGCTGCCGCTTCCGATCCCAATCCCTCTCGCGCAGGGCGTCCCGACTGCCCGCTACCCCTGGGCTTGGTCGGTCTATCGCTGGCTGCCGGGCCAGAGCGCGAGGCTCGAGGACCTCACCGACCCCTGCGAGTTCGGCCTCGAGCTGGCGCAGTTCCTCTGTGCCCTGCGAGCGATCGAGCCAGCCGGGCCGCCGCCCGGGCCGCACAACTTCTTTCGCGGCGGCCCGCTGACGACCTATGACCTAGAGACCCGGCGCGCGCTCCTGGCCCTGGGCGACGAGGTCGAGGGGGACGCTCTGCTGGAGGTCTGGGAGGCCGGGCTGGCCGAGGCCTGGGCCGGCCCACCGGTTTGGCTGCACGGGGACCTTAGCGCTGGGAACTTGCTGGTCGCCTCGGGTCGCTTGAGCGCGGTCATAGACTTCGGGTGCTGCGGCGTGGGTGACCCGGCCTGTGACCTAACGATCGCGTGGACGTTCTTGGCCGGCGAGGCTCGCCGTGCCTTTCGGGGGGCGCTCGCACTGGATCCGGCGACCTGGGCGCGAGGTCGAGGCTGGGCGCTCTGGAAAGCCCTGATCACTTGGGCCGAGCACTTGGACCGCGAGCCTGCCAGAGCCGCGAAGGCGAGACACGTGATCGCCGAGGTGCTCGCCGATCACGAGCGCGCGACCTCGCGCTAGGTCCGCTCAAGCCTCCCCTGCGGCGGGCGAATGGTCTTGGAGTTGGCGGACCCTCTTCGGATACAACACGGCGCCAGGAGTTCGCATGACAAAGCCCTTCGTCGCCTTCGCCCTCGTGGTCTTGGCCTTGCCTGCCGCGGCCCAGACGAGCAAGCCTGCCCCCACGCCGACGACTGGCGAGGAGAGCTGGCCGGCTAAGATTCGAGCGCTGCACGACAAGATCGTCGCCCTGCCTGGCAAGCCGGACAAACCGGCGGTCACCGCGATTCGACGGCTGGCGGGCATGTATCCGAGGGCGCGCGCTGCCATGGAGTCGATCGCTCGCAAGAAGCTCCCGATTCCGCACCTCGCGGTCAGCGGCGGGATCATGGTCGCCCAATACGAGTTCGACTCTGTCCGGCTCTGCGATCTGGCCCTCAACCACCCCAACCCCTTCGTCAAATTGAACGCCGTGGAGAAGCTCTCGGCCTTGGGTGGGGCGGAGCGAATGGCCTTCCTCAAGAAGGCGCGCCCTGCCCTGCCGCGCAGCAAGGTGATTGACGCCGCGGTCGCTCGAATCAAGCCCACCGCGCCCTACACCGATCGCGAGCTCGTCCTCTTGAACGTGGTCATGACCTCGAGCGACGACAAAAAGATCAACCTCGCCTTGGTCGAGATCTCCGTGGATCACGCCCAGCTCGCGCCGGTCCTCGAGCGGATCACACGGACCGTGTTCCTCTGCAAGAGCGCCAAAATGTTCGGAGGGATCACACTCGCGAAGATCCACGAGAAGGACGCGCCAGCGCTCAAGGCCCTGACCGACTGGCGCCGCCGCAACCAGAAGTTCGTCCGCTACAACGCGATCCTGACTCTCCACAAGCACCACGGCGAGGTAGGAAAGGCCCACCTCAAGAAGCTGCTCGAGAACCCGAAGGAGCCCCTGCGCAAGATCATTGAGAAGCTCCTCAAGGGCGAGCAGAAGCCGGGCAAGTAGCCGACTCGCCTTCGCCAGCCCAGGCAGCAGGCTCGCGCCGCGCGTAGCCGGGGATTGACGGCCCCAGCGAGCCTCCTATACTCCCCTCACCACACGCTCAGGTGGCGGAATTGGCAGACGCGCTAGGTTCAGGTCCTAGTTCTCTTCGGGGAGTGGAGGTTCGAATCCTCTCCTGAGTATCCTGCGAGAGCAGAAGTTAGAAGCCCCGGTCACAAGCCGGGGCTTCTTGCGTTTCCGGGGGTGGGCCATTCGCGGGCCATTCAAGGAGGTCCCGGGTGGCGCCTCTTCTCACCGTGAGCATGGGCTGTGTGCTCTACGACCTCCTCAGGCCGTATGTTCGCCGGATCTACACAGCCAAGAGAGCGCTGGGTCACTCTTGTAGAGCGTCTTGGCATGCCGATACATGGCCGAGGCGTCTCCAAGTCGAGCAGCTCGTCGAATCAGCCTCGCCCCCAGGCGGACGTCCAGCCGGACGAAAATTCCGCGTCGGTAGCACTCTCCCAACTCCCGCATGCCAACGGGTGAGCGTCTCTCGACGGCTCCCTCAAGGAATCGGACGCCGTCGTCAATCTGCCCACGCAGGACACACTTGATCCCACACATAGCGAGCCCCTCTCCGTGACCCTGGTCCGCGGCCTCACGGAGGAGGCCAGTAATCCTCTGTGCGTTGAGCGGGTCGTCGGCGCCGAAGGCGAGAGCGAGGTCGTACTCGGCCCCACCGCCATTCGAGCCGAGCTTGGCGAGCCGCTCAAGCTCCTGCATGAGGAGGGGCAACTCCCTCTCCTCACCTCGGGCATGCAGTTCGATGACGACTCGTCGCAGCCCTCTAGCGCTCCCTCGCGCGGCGGCCTGGCGGTAGTAGTGCAGCCCTTGGTCGGAGACCCGTCCGTCGTAGGGGGCATACGTGTCGCCCATCCGCCTCAGCGCGGGAGCTCGCTCTAGCTTGACCACCGACCGAAGCCAGCGGCGAGCTTCGGCATAGTCCGAGGCCTTGTCGCTGGGGTGCCTCATGATCAAGAGGTCGACGAGGTCGTAGAGCGCAAGGGTATTGCCGCTTCGAGCGGCTCGCTCGAGGTGGGCCTGCGCGGCGGCGAAGTCTTGGCTCGTCCCTTCGCCGTACATCAGCTTGAGTCCAAGCTCATGCTCCGGCGAGACCGTCGGGGAGGGAGCGAGCGCCGCGCCCACGGTCGTCGGTGCGGGCGAAGCCGCGAGCGGGCTCGTCTGGCTGATCTCCGGGGCGGCGTCGGACGAGTCGAGCCTCGTGCTTGCCCAGACCACCCCCAACACCAGCGTCGCCAACCCCGCGATGACGGCCAGCCCAAGTCGCCCCCCGACTTCTCCGGTTCTGCGACCCTCCAGGGCGAACCCGAGCGCCTCGCTCAGCTCTCCCGCGTCGCCGAAGCGTGCCTCGGGCTCGGCAGCCATGGCGCGTAGGCAGACGGCTTCTAGGGCGGGAGTCACCGCAGGATTGAGGAGACTTGGAGGAGTGCGTTCACCGGCATGCATTCCTATCAGTTCGATTAGGGAACCCGCGCTCGCGAAGGGGTGACTCCCGGCGAGCAACTCATAGAGCAACACCCCCAGGGAGTAGACGTCCCCCTGAGCGCTTCGGAGGTCTCCTCCAGACAAGCTCTCAGGTGAGGCGTAGAGCGGCGTCCCCATGAAGTCCCGGCTCCGGGTCAGGTCCGCGACGCCAGGTGCCCACGCCAAGCCGAAGTCGCACAGATAGAGCTGCCCCTCGCGATCCAGGAGGACGTTCGCCGGCTTGATATCACGGTGCAGGACGCCTCGTGAGTGGGCGAAGGCCATAGCCTCCGTCAGGGAGACGAAGCACTCAAGGCGCTCAGCCAAGGGCCGACCTTCGACGTAATCGCCAAGCTCCCTCGCGCCCTCGATCAGCGCCGTGACGAGATAGGGTCCGACTCCGTCGACCACTCCCGAGCCGTGAACGGGCAGGATCCCGCGGTGCCGTAGACCGGCGAGGAGCTCGCCCTCACGGAGGAAACGCTGAGTTTGGGCCTCCCCCAGCCTCGACGAAGTGAGGAACTTGATTGCGACCGCGCGGTTGAGCTCCAGGTCAGTGGCTCGCCACACCTGCCCCATGCCGCCCTGCCCTATGACGTCTTCAATCCGAAAGCGTCCGTCGACGACGTTTCCAGGAAGGAGCTGCTCTTCCACGGGTCCTCCAGCCGAGACCTCAGCACGATACTTGGAGCTGCGCGTGCTGGCACTCGTCTCCCGGGTGCCGGCGTTACGTTCCAAGCTTGGCGGAATAGCTGCGCAATTGGACTCGATCCTGTGCCCTCTAGAGGGTCTTCTGCCCTCCTCCTCGTCTTTCTGACTCTGCGCTACCGCCGCAGCAGGTAACGCTAGCCTCGCGCGCTAGGTCCGTTCGGGCTCCAGCGAGGGCTGCACCTCGTCGGGAGGGCGCTATAGTCCTCGCCTTCACCAGGCGAGAGGAGACGCGGTGAGCGACGCCCCCAAGGGAACATACAGACGCTCCCCAGAGCGTGGGTTCCGCAAACTGGCGATGGCCTTTTGGAGGGCGCCTAACGACGGGACGATCTACGGGCACCAGCAGCTCCGGGTCAAGCGCGCGCTCCAGTTCCAAGACGACCTTGAGGAGAAGTTCGGGATTCGCCCTTCGATCGGAATGCTCATGGGGCGAGCCGTCGCGGTCGCGCTGACGGAGACGCCCGAGGCGAACAGCAAGATCATTTGGGGCCAGGCGTACATCAAGGACACCGTAGACGTCTACTACCAGGTCGACCTCGGCGACGGCACCGACCTCTCAGGCGTGGTCGTGGCCGACGTCGGAAAGAAGACGATCCTCGAGGTGGCCAAGACGCTTCGGGATCGGGCCGGCAAGCTCCACAAGGGCGAGGACGTCCAATACGAGAAGACGCAGAAGGGCTGCCTCTCACGAATGCCCTCTTGGATCCTGCGACCCCTCTTGGGCGTGCTGACTTTCTTCGAATACAACCTCGGGCTGACGCCGAGCATTTTGGGCGCCCAGCCAGAGCCCTTTGGGACGGTCATGGTCACCAACGTGAGCATGTTCGGGATCGACGTCGCCTACGCCCCGCTGATCCCCGTGGCCCGGGTCCCCTTGATCGCGCTCGTCGGCGCCGTCGTGGACACGGCGATCGTCGTGGACGGCGAAGTCGTCGTCGAACCTTGTATGAACGGCTCGGCGACCTTCGACCACCGGGTCCTCGACGGGAACAAAATCGGTCGGATCGTCCGGCGCGTGAAGGCCTACATGGAGGACCCTTACGCCTACGAGGCCGAGGCCCTCGGTCTCGAGGTCCCGCCGCCGACCACGCTCCCGCTTCGTCCCACGGGCCAGGCCGCGCCTGCCTCCGAGCCAGACTCGGCTGCGGAGTCAGACGAAGTCCAAGACGGGGTCTCGCTCTCCGAGTCCGCGGTCGAGGTCCAAGACGGCGTCGCGCTCTCTGAGTCCGACGTGGACATTCGCGACGGCGTCGAGGGTGAGGACAGCAACCCCGAGGAGTCGAAGTGACGGAGGCCGAGCCAGACCCCTTCCCTCAGGTGATCGTGCTGAGCGGGGCCCACAAGGGGGACGTGTTCGTCGTCGACAGCCCCTTCCCGGTCGTGTTTGGACAGACCGTCGGAATCAAACTCCCTGAGCCCGCGCTCGGGCCGGCGCACTGCCAGATCTTTCAGACCGGCGAGCGGTGGTTCATCATGGACCTCGGCAGCGAGACGGGCACTTGGCTCGGCGACGAGCGCGTCGAGGGCGTCCGTCCGCTCGAGTTCGGGCGGACCTTTCGGATCGGGGACACGCACCTCGCGTTCCTGCTCCCCGACCCCGAGGAGCCGGCCGACCCGGACTTGATTCACGAAGCGGAGCAGGCGCTGCGAGCCGCGGTCCCGGGCGCGGAGGAGCTCGAACTCGAGGAAATGAACCTCGAGAGCGGGGATCACTTCTCGCTCCCTGAGGAGCTGATTCCGGAAGAGGCCCCCCTCCCGGGGCTCGAGGACTCGGCCGAAGTCGAGCCAGGCGAAATGGAGATTTTTGAGCCCGGAATGTCGACGGCCGCGGACGGCGCGGACACGGGGGCGATCCTGATCCCCGAGATCCCACTCGAGTCAAGCTCGTCGGGAGTGGTCAAGTTGGGCACGGCGTTGCACTCCTTGGAGAGCATTCAGGCTGAGCCAGCCCTGGCCAGTGACGAGAGCGCAGCACGTCTCCCCTCGGCTCTGGCTGCCGAGAGCTCTGAACAGGATCCCGCGAGCGAAGGCGGCTTCATTGCGCGGCGCAAGAAGCCCCGGGACAACATGTCCGCGACAGACATTCTCAAACTAGAGCTCCCGAGCGCTCTCGGCGAGGACCTCAAGGCGCACGAGAGCTTCGGCGACTACGACGTGATCCAGCCGCTCGGGCGGGGGTCGCTGGGCCCGGTCTACAAGTGCTACGACCGGCGCCGGCGGCGGGTTGTGTCGCTGAAACTCCTCGACAGCGAGCTGGGCCGCAAGAAGCAGTGGGTGACGCGTTTCCTGCGCGGCGCCAAGGCCGGCAGCCGCCTTCAGCACCGCTATATCGTGGCGACGCTTGGAGCAGGGCACGCCGGAGGGCGGGTCTATATCGTCAACGAGTACGTCGAGGGCCTCGACCTCGAGCAGTTCTGCGTGGCCCGGGGCGGGCGCTTGGAGCCGCGGATCGCGCTCCAAATCTTCGCCCGGGTCACCGAAGCCCTCGTCTACGCTCACGGCCGCCGAGTGATCCACCGCGCGGTCAGCCCGAGCAACATTCTGATCGGGCCAGGCGGGGTCCCCAAGCTCTCGGACCTGGCGTTTGCCAAGCGCGTCAAGAAGCCGCGCGACCTTCGCATGAGCGGCCAACTCTACGTCGAAGCGAGCTCGCCCTACACGCCGCCCGAGGCTCTCCTAGGCGGCGGTCAAGTCGACGCGCGGGCCGATATCTACGGCGTCGGGGCTTGTCTGTTTCGCTGCCTGTCCGGCTGGGCCCCTTACGGAGACGCTGCTGGGGAGCTAGTCGCTCGCCTCGTGCGCGGTGAGCGCGAGCCGTGGGGTCCAATCGACGAGCACCTCAGCCCTGAGCTCAAGGCGCTCGTCGAGCGCTGCCTGGCGGCAGACCCGACTGAGCGCTACCCAGCCTCGCGAGACCTCAGGGACGCGATCGCGGACCTTCCCGAGATCGAAGAGCGTTAGGGGGCACGCGTGCCCGAGGGGCCCGAAGTCGCGCGCCAGGCGGACTTGATTCGCGCTGTGACTGCGGACCAAGTCGCAGAGGTGTGGTTCGGGCTCCCTCGCCTGAAGCGCTTTGGGAAGCGCCTTTCGGGGCAGCGCGTGGCGCACGTTCGCGCGCGCGGGAAGGCGTTCTTGCTCGAGTTCAGCGGCGGGCTGACGATCTATGCCCACCTCCAGTTGGCGGGGGTCTGGCATGTGGACCCCTCGGGGACGCCCCCTGAGACGACGCGTTCGCTGCGGGTTCGGATCGACACAGCGCGCGGCTCAGCCTTCCTCTACAGCGCGAGCACGGTCGAGGTCTTGACGCCCGCCGGGCTCGCGGACCATTCCTACCTGGGCAAGCTCGGGCCCGACGTGCTCGACCCAGACCTCAGCGAAGCCGCCCTTCGCGAGCGGATCGCGAGCGCGCGCTTTCAGCGCTCGAGCTTGGGCGGGCTCTACCTTCGCCAGGAGTTCTTGGCTGGGCTCGGGAACTACCTCCGAACTGAAATCCTCCACCAGGCCAAGCTCCACCCCAATCGGCTCGCGCGGACCCTCGACGCGTCGGAGCGCCGCCGCCTCGCCAAGGCGACTCTCGCGCTGCCGCTTCAGAGCTATCGAACCGGGGGAATCACGAACCAGCCTCGCCGAGCCGAGCGGCTGCGCAAAGCGGGGCTCCCGCCCCGGGCGGCGCGTTGGTTGGCCTTCGAGCGCGAGGGCGAGGAGTGTTATCGCTGCGGGGCGCGGATCTGGCGCGAGACGCACAACGGGCGTCGGCTCTACCTTTGTCGGACGTGTCAGCCAGCGCCCTGAGGGGTGTTCCTGGCTCGGGTGGCTGTGCCCGAGCCTGGTAGACTCGGGCCCTGGGCGGATCCCAATCGGCGGCCCTTCAAGACCTAACCTCGCACCCCTCTTCGCGAGCGGGCTCTGATGTCGCGGATCGGGCCCGAGGGACGGGTCACATGGTCGAGAGCGAGGGCATACGCAAGGGCCCTGAAGTCGTCGGGATCGACGTCACGCTCCGAATCGTGATGCCCGAGGGCGAAGAGCGCCAGCGCACGACCAACTACGACCTCGTCGGGGGCGACATTCCGCCAGACTTGCGTTCGTTCGCTCGCAAGAAGACGCCCGTTCCGACGCCTGCTCCGCGGCGCGTGGATCCGGAGATCAGCTCGGTCGAGACACGTGAAGTGATCACCATTCGCGACGAGACGCCGGTCCAGCGAGGGGCGGGCAGCGACACGAGCTCGATCCCGATCGTGATGGACAAGACCCGGGTCCCCTCCGATCACGGCCCCGACCTCGACAGCGGGGAGCTGCCTGTCCTCCCGCCTGGCACCAAGCTCGGGACCTTTGAGATCCACTCGACCCTCGGCCAGGGTGGAATGGGCGTCGTCTACAAGGCCTACGACGCCGCGCTCGACCGTCACGTGGCGCTCAAGGTCCTCTCGTCGGAGCTCAACCGGAACAAGAACTTCATTGAGCGCTTCCGGCGCGAGGCCAAGGCCTGCGGGAAGCTCAGCCACCCCAACATTACGCACATTTACTCGATCTCACTCCGGTCCGAGCGCTGGCACCACTTCGCCATGGAGTACGTCAAAGGGCGCAACCTCGCCGAGTGGGTCAAGGACGAGGGCGTGTTCCCGCTCGAGCGCGTCTTGGAGATCGCGCGACAGTCCTCGCGTGGACTGAGCGCGGCCGCGGCCGCCAAGATCATTCACCGCGACATAAAGCCGAGCAATCTGCTCCTGACAGCAGACGGTCGGGTCAAGATCACCGACTTCGGGCTCGCCAAGGCTCGCGCCAGCATGGGGGCGACGCTCGATTTGACCTCGACCGGGGTCGTGATGGGGACTCCGCTCTACATGTCGCCCGAGCAGGCGCGCGGGGGCAAGGTCGATCACCGCTCCGACATGTATTCCCTCGGCGCGACGCTCTACTTCCTCGCGACAGGGGAGCCGCCCTTCGAGGCCGACTCCGCGATCGCGATCATTCTCAAGCACATAAACGAGCCCGTGATCTTCCCGTTGGACAAGAACGTCCCTCAGGGACTCCAAGGCGTGATTCGGCGCCTGATGGAGAAGGACGCTAGCCGTCGCCCAGAGACCTACGAAGAGTTGATCGACGATCTGGACCGGGTCGAGCGCGGGGAAGCGCCCGCGGGCGACGCCGGCAAGCGCGTGATCGTGATCAACCGTCAGCGGCGAGCGCCCGCGACGGGGCCGCACAAGAAGCCCAAGAAGAGGAGCGGGATCTTCAGCAGCGCGGGTCTCAAGGCGACGAAGCTCTCGGTAGCGAGGACGAACATTAAGCTTGGCCGGCGGGGAAAAGCCGTCAGCCTGCTCCTAGAGACGATCGAGGAGGGCGACCCCCCGCTCCGGACCGAGGCTGCGCTCCTGCTCATGACCCTCTACGAGAAGGAGGGCGACGCGCCCAGCGTGCAGCGCATGGCCGAGACGATCATGGCTCAGCCTCCAGACGAGATCGACCCCGCCTCGCGGGCCTACGCCGCTTGGAAGCTCGCGCGTCAAGACGAGCGCGCGGCTCAGGAGAGCATTCGATCCGCCCTGGACAAGTACCAGGAGATCCTCAAGGCTCCACCCGACGGGTTCCCGCCCAACGTGATCGAAGAGCAGATACGTCGGCTCCAGGAGCAGCTCCAAGAGGGCGACAAAGCGGTCAACTCGACCCAAGTCGTGCTCGGGGCCCCCAGCTCACGTAAGCCCTAGTGCCGCCCATCACAAGTTGCGGTACACCCCATTGCTTTCGTAGGGGAGGGGTTTACCCCCTCCCGCGGG
>JAESQQ010000728.1 GCA_016765095.1 Planctomycetota bacterium
CGACACGCTTGGGTAGGGGCGGGGTTTACCCCCGCCCGCCCCGACGCCGCGCCGACCAGGCCTCTCAGGAGCCTTCCCGACGCCACTCGCGCACTTGTCCATTGATACGTCAGGCGCCGTAACCCCTACATCCACCTGTACCGGTATCTCCGGGTCCAGCCACTAGACCTTGACTAGGGGGACAGCCGCCCCCGGAGGCAAGCTGACGAGGATCGGGTCCCCGGGCGAAACCGCCCCCCCGCACAGGACGACGGCCATGACCCCAGCCCGGCGCGCGATTTGGCCCTGGGAGTCCCGCGGAGTAAGGGCCTTGAGCAGCCCCGGGCGAAAGGCGTCGATCTGCCGGCATGGGTTTCGGAGGCCGGTCAGAGCGATCAGGGCCTCGCCGACCTTGAGCACGGTGCCCGTCGGGAGCTCGAGCAAGTCGACTCCCTCGGTGGTCAGGTTCTCGCCCAGGGAGCCCGGCTGAAGGCCCGCGAAGCCTTCGCCCTCCAGCTCGTTGAAGAGCTCTGTGGGGATCAAGTGGACTTGGCGGAGATTGGGCTGGCTCGGATCGGCGGTGACGCGAGAGCGGTGCTGGACCCTGGCCCCTTGATGAATGTCGCCCTCGACTCCGAGTCCAGCCAGGAGTTGGATCCCTTTCGCCGGGGTCTTGCCGAGCCCGCGCTCCAGGCTTCTGTGCACCGCTACGACTCTGCTCATGGGGCAAGCCTATTGGCGAGAGCCGGGCGAAACAGCCCTCTCGGGTCTTGAAACGGAACGGAGACGAACCTGGGAACAGAGTGCCCGTTGAACCAGTAGCGAGCCCGATTGAAACGATGGCCGCTGGGAAACAAGGACTTCCGTGCGGGCGCTCGCCTTGCTCACTAAACCCTCGGACAGAGAAGGGACACCTTATGAGCCACACACGACTAGCACTTGGATCCGCCCTCCTAATGGGGCTCCTCGTCGGCGCAGGCTGCAACTCAGGGTCCCGCTCGACCAAGGCCGCCACGGTCGCACCCACGACTTCGGCCACGACCACACCCACCACGTCGACGACCACGGCGCCGACCACGACGACGGTCACGACCACGACGGTGGCCTGGGACACCCCCTACACCGCGACGCCTGCGATTCAGAACGACTCGCTGATCGCGCTCCACCTCCTGGCGCCCGACCAGATCCTGGCGGGCTCGCCGCTCGGTCAGATTCAGTTGATCGACTTGGCTGCGGGCACGGTCGTCAGCGAAGGCAGCTACGGATCGGTCTCGGCCTTCGCGGCCGTCGGCGGCAACGTCTTCATTGGAACCGGCCAGCCCTTCTTCATGCAGGGCGGCCAAGGTGAAGTCTTCGTCCGCGACGCTCAGGGCAACTACACCGTCTCCCTCGACCACCCGCTGACGGCGATCACCGTCGCGGCGCTTGGCAACGACGTCTACGCCTTTGCGAGCAACTACACCGGAAACGGGGACGCCGCGACGGTCAGTCAGCTGACCGCCAACGCTGTGGCTTGGAGCCAGGACGTCGCGACGCTCCCCTCCTGCCAGATCAACAAGGCCGTCGCCTGGCGCAATGAGATCTGGGCCGCAGGCTCGGACAACCTGCTCTCGGGCGGGCTCCGGCTGTTCCGCGGAACCGGCGCGAACTTCACCGAGGTGACGGGCCTGCCCAGCGCGCGGACTCCGAACTCCGCCAACGAGCTCCAGCTCGTGACCGACATTCAAGTGATCAACGGCGAGCTCTACATATCGACCGTCGTCACCGACCCGACCGTCGGCAACGTGATCACCGGCGCGATCTATCGCTCCTTTGACGGCAGCGCTTGGACGACCGTCGCCACGACCCCCAACGACTCGCCCATGGCGATCGCCCAGCACCAAGGCACGCTCTTTGTGGGCCTGATCAGCGGCGCAGTCCAGAGCGTGGACTCGACGGGGACCTTGGTCGCCGACACGGGCGTTCCGACCTCAACGGGCGCCATGTCCATGATCGAGGTTGACGCGGACACCCTCGTGGTCGGCGTCCGCGGCACGGCTGGCGCCGAGCTAATTCGTCGCGTGACGACGGTCGCCACGACCACCGTCGCGACCGCGACTCCGACCACGACTGGGACCACGACTGGGACCACGACCGCACCTGCCATGCCGGCGATCACCTACACGGCCGACGTCAAGCCGATCCTCGTGGCCCGCTGCACCTCTTGCCACAGCGGCACGTCGCTCCCCGCAGCGGTCGCGGGCTATCCGCTCACGATCACCAACGACACCGCCGACTACGCCGAGACGGTCAACCGGACCAACCCCCAGACGCCCGACGCTTCGCTCTTGCTGACCAAGGCGACCGGCAACGCCCACGGCGGCGGCGCGGTCTTGACCGTCGGCTCGGCAGAGCACACGACCCTCATTCAATGGATTCAAGGCGGCTCCGTCCGCTAATCACTTTTCTCTCTCTCTCTCTCTCTTCTTCTCTCTCTTCTTCTCTCTCTTCTTCTCTCTCCAGACACGCCGGGCTCCTCGCCCGGCGTGTTGCTTGGTTTCGGGGTCTCGTTGAGGTATCGGTAGCGTCCCCGCTGACCTGAACCGGCCCCTCCCGCCGGGCGGCTTTCGCTAAGCTTCTCCAATGAATCGATTGGGACCCTACGAGGTGGGCGAGGAGTTAGCGCGGGGAGGCATGGGCGTCGTCTATCGCGCCCGCGACCCCTACCTCGACCGCTCGCTCGCGATCAAGGTGATCCGGGCAGACGACCTGAGAGACCCCGAGAGTCACGAGCGCTTTCGTCGCGAAGCGCTCGTCCTCGCGCGACTGCGGCACCCGGGTGTCGTCGCTGTTCACTCGGCGGGCGTCACGCCTCAGGGCTTTCCCTACCTCGTCATGGACCTCCTCAAGGGGGGGAGCTTGAAGGCGCGCCTCGCGGGTGGTCCGCTTCCTCCGCGCGAGGCCGTCCGGCTCGCGCGCGAACTCGCCGAGGCATTGGTCTACACACATGGGTGTGGGGTCCTCCACCGCGATATCAAGCCGGGCAACGTCCTCCTCGACGACGACGGGAGCGCCGTCTTGACCGACTTCGGCCTCGCCAAGCTCGTCGGCGAGCAGCGCCTGACCCAGACCGGGGACGTCTTGGGGACTCCTAGCTTCATGGCCCCCGAGCAGGTCCTTGGCGAGGGAGGGCTTTGCCCAGGGACCGACGTCTACGCGCTGGGGGCCACGCTCTACCAAATGCTGACCGGTCGCCCGCCGCTCCTCGCCGACAGCGAGAGCGACCTCTTTGTGCACGTTCTGGACACCGTTCCGCGCCCCGTGAGCGAGGTCGCAGGCGGCGTCGACGAGGACCTCGACGAGATCCTCGCGCGCTGCCTGGAGAAAGAACCGGGTGCGCGCTATCTCGACATGAAGGCCCTCGTGCGCACGCTCTCGGCCTGGGAGGAGAAGCACAAGGGCGAAGCTGCTCTGGACGCGGTCCGACCAGTGGTGAGCCGAGCCCGTCGTCGGCGGTGGGGCCGCTCGGCGGCGTTCCTTCTCGTGGGCCTCCTGGTTGGAGTGGGCGCGGGGCTGGCTGGCGCGGCGCCTCTCGAGCGAGCCCAGCGTGGGTGGGTGGAGTCGGACGAACTCTCCGACGAGCTCTACACAGCCATTCGTCGCGGCGAGGCTCGCCTCGAGCGAGACGACTTCGTTGGGGCTGAGGAGGACTTCTCTCGGGTCGTCGAGGCGGAACCTCTCTGCGACAGGGCCTGGCTGGGGTTGGGCCGCGCTCGGATTGGGCGGGGCGACTCGAGGGGGTTCGACGACCTCGACCGCGCGTCGGTGGTCTGCCCAATCAACGCCAGCGCGTGGTTCGAGCAGGGAAGGTACCTCCACGACCACAGGGACTTCAAGAGCGCGATCGCTGCGATTCGGCACGCGGTCAAGCTCAAGCCCGACTCGGCGGTGTATCGAATCTCGCTCGCGGTCGGCCTCCAGCGCCAAGGAGAGAAGGCGCAGGCCAAGCTCGCTTGGGAGGAGTCCTGCCGGCTCGATCCTCGCCTCGGTCAGAACGCGGTGTTCGAGGCTGCCTTTGGAGGGGGCTCGCCTGAGGAGCGCGTCGCGATCCTAGAGCGAGGGCTTGAGCGCGACCCCAAGAACGAGGAGGCGTTCTTGACCCGGGCCCGGGTCCACCTGGAGGCCGGGCAACACGCCGAGGCGATCGAGGCCTACACCGCGACTTTTCGGAACCTCGTCCCGGACCCTGCATTCCTCGCCGAGCGAGGGAAGTCCCACCTACGCCTCGACAGCGTCCGCGAGGGCTTTAGTGACCTGGCGATCGCGATCGAACTTCGACCCGAGAATCCAGGCCTTCGCTTCGTGCGCGGGGTGGAGTTGTTTCAGATTCGGATGTATCTCCAGGCGATCGACGACCTCGAATTCGCGGCAACGCGCGGCTCCGGCAAGCAGGCCGAGGTCGCGGGCGAGCTCTTGGTGCTGATCCGCGAGGCACAGGACAGGGCGCAATACGTCGTCAACCAAGACGTCGTGTTCCAAGAGACCGTCGGGCCCGAAGCGAAGCCGATCGGCCGCCTGGTCTCAGGCGATCCGGTCCGCGTCCTCTCGCAGGACCAGGGCTGGGCCAAGATCGAGGTGGCTTCGCGGAAAGGAGCGCTGCGAGGCTACGTCCCAAGAGCGAGGCTGACCTTGGTCGTGACGCGCCCCAAGTGAAAGCGCGCTCAGGAGGTCGTGGGCTGGGTATCCTGCGCTGTGGGAGGGACTTCATGCCCCGCTGGGCTCCCCTTGCGCTGTTCCTGATCCTGGCCCTCGCCGGACCGGCCTTCTCGGAGGAGGCTCTCTCAGACGAGCAGGTTCGAGCCTTGCAGACCCTCAGGCTGCGGATCGAGACCGTCGACGACCTCCTCGCGCGCGAGCGGATCAGCCCAGACCTCGCTCGCGAGGAGCGGGCCTTCTACCTCGGCCAGGTCGCCCAGGTCACCTCTGGGGTCACGACCCCAGCAGAGCTGAACGCGCTCTGCGAGCAGCACGAGGCTCAGCCCAGCGCGCTCGAGGGCTTCTGGGGTTGGTTTACGTTCCTGCACACGCTCTGGCTGATCGTCGGCGTGCTGCTCGTGGTCGCGCTTGCGTGGCTGGCGTCGCTCTATCTGATTCCGTTGATCAAGAAGGTCCCGCCCGTCGTGATCGAGGCCGTGCTCTACGGGGCCTGCGTGGCCGCGGTCCTGGGCCCGGGCCACGTCCTGACCGGCGGGGCCGTGTTCGCCTTGGCGCTGGCAGGGTGTCTGGGTCTCCTGCCGCTCTTGGCCTGGACGATCCACCTCCACTTCGAGTGGAAGGACGTCCTCTCGGTCCGGATCTACGCCACGGTCCTGGCGCTGGCTTGGGGGGCCGTCGCTGTCCTGCACGGGAGCCCGTTGATCGCGACGCTCTCCTTGATCGCGGCCGCGACGCTCAGCGGGACCGTCGTGATTCCAGTCTTGGGTCTGGCGACTTTCCTCAAGGAGAGTCTGGTGCCCGGGATCATGCTCTTGGCCCTAGCGCTGCTCGGGGTCTACGCGACTCTCGCTCTGACTGGGCAGCAGGTCCCCTAGGAAGGCGACCTCGGTCAGAATCGTGCTCCGCTTTACTAGACGAAAGACGAGCTCCGCAAGAAGTAGGCTACTTGAGCGGGTGCGCTCGCATTTCGTCGGCCAGCGCTTCGAACAGGCTCCGGCGCGGGTCGTCGGCGCGAAAGATCAGGCGGAAGTGATCGCTGAGCGGTTGGACGTCGGGGAGGATCTCGACCAGGCGTCCCGCTTCAAGGTCCGGGGTGACGAGGTAGCGGGGCAGGACCGCCACGCCATACTTGCGGACGACGCACCAGCGGATCGCAGAGATCGCGCCCATGATTCGGGTCGAGGCAAAGTTGAGGGGCACGCCGTCTGGCGCTCGCTTCCAGTAGCCATAGAGGGAGAGCTCGCGGTGCACGTCGATCAGCGTGTGGGCCTCTGCGTCGGCGGGGTCGTCGAAGGGCTCGCTCGCGAGGAGCTTGGGGTGTCCCACGAACACGTATCGCTCCTCGTGCAGCCGAAAGCCGTCGAGGCGTGGGTCGTCGGTGTGCTTGGAGCTGACGGCGCAGTCGACTTCGCCGGACCGTACGCGCAGCTCGAGGTCGGGGCCAGAGCCTAGGTAGAGGCTCAAGCGCAGAAAGGAGAGGCGCTGCTCGAGTGAGCGCAGCATGGGCAGGACCCAAGACAGGGCCAGCTCCTGGCGAGTGCCGAGCACGATCTCCTGGAGCGGCGGCCCGGTCTCGCCTCGCGCGGCGCGCCCGCAGGCAGCGAGCGACTCGAGGGCTCGCTCGGCGTTTGGGATCAAGGCCAGCCCTGCCTCGGTTAGGGCCACCGAGCGAGTCGTGCGCTGGAAGAGCGACGCACCCAGTTGGGCTTCGAGGCGCGCGATCCGTTTTCCCAACGCCGCCGGCGTGAGGTGAACTGCTTGCGCTGCCGCGCGGAAGTTCAGGCGACGCGCCGCCTCGAGGAAGCAATGCAGCGATTCGGGGTCTGGGATCATTGTTTCTCTCTTGGACACAATACGCGGCCCGGCAAGTCGCTTGAGGGCGGGCCGTTTCAAGACTTACGCCGTTCGTCGCCTGGGATTGGGGGGGTACAGCTCCTGACGTTGACAAGCCTAATCCTAGAGGCCGTCTGTCTCTCCCGGACAGGCGGGCGGGGGTAAACCCCGCACCCTACAGATCGCAACAGGGCCCCTTCGCAAGGCACCCTATTGGACGGCTCACAACACGCTTTGGTAGGGGCGGGGTTTACCCCCGCCCGCCCCTCGGACCTTGCCACCCGGCCTCTCTGGCCCCCCCTTCGCAAGCAGAAACACGCGATCGGGAGCGGACCAGCCTAATCTGGCTCGGAACGAGAGCCACCAATTACGAGCCGTCTGGGTCCTAGGCTTGATACCATTCGGAGTCCTTTTTCAGGAGGAGAGACCATGCCCAGGGCAATCTGGCTCCCGGTGCTCCTTGCGATCCTGTTGCTCGCAAGTCCTGCCCGCGCGACTGCGGTCCGGAAGCTGAGCGAAGCCGACTTGGTTCGCGACGCGAAGGCGATCGTCCAGGCCGAGTGCGTCTCGACCTCGACCGAGTGGGGTCCCGAGCGAAAGCGGATCTTCACGCGGGTCCGATTCGTCGTCCGGGCGACCTTCAAAGGAGCCGAGCGCCGCGATTTAGACCTCGTCCTCCCCGGCGGTGAACGCGACGGACTGACCTTCGTGGTCCATGGCATGCCAGAGTTTCGACCGGGTGAAGAGGTCGTCCTGTTCCTGACGGGCGCGCACAAGAAGAGCGGGGTGTGTCTCCCCGTTGGGCTCGGACAAGGCCTGTATCGCGTTCGGCGCGAGGCCGGCAAGAAGCCGCTCGTGGTCCGAGACACCCGCGCCCTGCTCCTCGTCGAGACCGGCAAGAGCCCTTCCCAAGGGCGCCTCGAGCGCCTCGACCTCGACGACCTCGTCGCCTCGGTCAAGACTGAGATCGGGCGCCAAAAGGCCGCCGACAAGAAGAAGGCCGACAGGAAGAAGAAGGCCGACAGGAAGAAGAAGGCCGACAAGAAGAAGAAGGCCGACAAGAAGAATGAGCGAGGCGGTCGGTGAGCGTTCGCCTCAGCAAACGCCTGGTGCACTTCGGAGCGAGCTTGGGCTGCGTGTTTGCCGCCTTCGCGCTGGCCGGCTTCGTTCAGATTCAGTTCACGCCCGGATCCAGCGGCTTCAAATGGCCGACGACTTCAGTCCGGTACGTCATCCAACAGAACGGCACAGACGACGTCGCCGACAAGAGCGACGAGGCCGCGATACGCCTCGCGCTGCGAGCCTGGGAGCAAGTCCCTGACAGCTTCGTGGTCTTCAGCGAAGACACCTTCGCCGACGCCAGCCGGACCGACTACACCGCGACCGACATTCACCTGATCATGTGGGACGAAGACGGCTCGAGCGGCCTGTTTCCCCCCGGCTCCAACGTGATCGCGCTGACCCCGATCCTGGCCTCGACCAACGACGGCACGATCCTCGACGGCGACATCATTTTCAACGGCGAGCTGCGCTTCACGACGGACCCGATTCAAGAGGCGAATCGATTCGACGTGCAAGCGGTCGCGACCCACGAGATCGGCCACCTGCTTGGGTTCGACCACTCGGGAGGAACCTTCTCGACCATGTTCGCCTCGATCCCTTCGGGCTCGACTTACTCCCGCTCCTTGGGGGGGGACGACGCTGCAGGCGCTGCGACCCTCTACGGAACTGGGGCTTCGAGCCGAGGAACGGTCCAGGGGACGATCACGATCACGGGCGGCGGGACCGTCGCCTACCCCCAGGTGGTCGCGGTCAATCAGCTCACGGGTGCAATTGGCGGACAGGCGCTGGGCGACAGCACGGGCAACTACCTGATCGCAGGCCTCCTGCCCGGGACCTACGACCTCTACGCCGAGCCTGTCAACGGGCCCTACGGCCTCGCCGACACGATCGGGTTCAAGAACGAGTCGAGCACGGGGTTCAAGACGACCTACAACGTCGGCAACCCGCTCACGGTCAACGCAGGACAGACGCAGAGCGCGAGCTGGTCCGTCCCGACCGGAGCGCCGACCCTCAACGTGACCGCCACGGCCGGGAGCCAGATCTCAGTCGGAGACACCTCGGCGATCGCGCTCGTGGGGACTGGCCTCGACAAGGTCACGGGCGGGACCGTCAGCGGCACCGGCATCGTCGTCCAGTCGATCTCGAGCCAGACCGCCGGCGGCATGGTCGTGACCCTCGCAGCCAAGGCGGGTGCAATCACGGGAATTCGCTGCCTGACCCTCGACACCGCCACGGGCGAGCTGATCGTGGTCACGGCGGCGGTCAGCGTGGTCCAACGCTTCCCCGTCGTGTCCCTCGTCAGCCCGACCGAGCTCCAAGCTCAGGGTGGCCAGACGGTGACGATCACAGGCTCGCGCTTCGTCGACGGGAGCCAAGTCGTGATTGGCGGCCAGCTCGCGACGGGGATCTTCGTCGCCGCAGACGGCACCTCGCTGACGTGCGTGGCGCCGCCTTCGCCGGGGACGACCGAGGCCCTAGACGTCGTCGTGATTCGCCCTGACGGGCGCGAGGCGCGCCTCCGCGACGTCTTGTTCTACGAGGCCGCGCCGGTCCCGACCTCGGTCGATCCCAACCTCGGCCCCGCCGCGGGTGGCACGATCCACACGGTCCACGGCGGCGGATTCACAGCTCCGCTCGCGGTGTTCTTCGACGGAATCGAGGCCGAAGTCCTGACCGTGACCGCCGACCAGATCTCGATTCGGCTCCCCGCTCACGCCCCCGGGCCGGTGGACGTCAGGGTCGTCGCCGAAGGCAAGATTGGCCTCCTTCCAAACGGCCTCAACTACATCGACGGAAGCGCGCCCGTGATCGAGTCCCTCAGCCCCCAAAATGGCGGGACCGGGGGAGGAACGACGGTCACGATTCGCGGAAGCGGGTTCGAATCGACGAGCGAGGTTCGCTTCGGCGGAGCCCTCGCTGCCCTGTCCTCGGTTCGCGACGACGAGATCGTCGTCGCCACGGTCGCGCACGCGGCGGGCCAAGTCGAGGTTCGAGTCCTCAACCCGAGCACGGGCCTGAGCGGAGTCTCCCCGACTCCTTTCAACTACGACGACACACCTCCGCCACCGCCGGCGGGCGGCGGCGGCAGCTCAAGCGATTGCCGGCTGGGTTCAGCGGACGGGAGCGGGATCTCGCTCTTGCTCCTCATGAGCCTCCTCCTCTTGGCGCGCGTCGGGACGCCCCCTCGTGCGGGGCTCTAGCCTGCGCGCGTGACCGAGACCGAGGGCACGATCCTCTCTGACCGCTACCGCGTCCTCCGCAAGCTCGGAGAGGGCGGGATGGCTGAGGTCCTCCTCGTCGAGGACTTGCTCGAGAACCGAGAGGTCGCGCTCAAGCTGCTCAAGGCGGGCGAAGACGCCAGCCGCGACTACTTCATGCACGAGTTTCGGCTCCTCAGCCGGCTGAGCCACACAAACCTGGTCGAGGTCTACGACTTCGGCACGGCGGCCTATTCCGGCGGCTCGACTATGGGAGTCGTCGAAGAGGCAAGTCAAGACGACCTCGCCAGCGAGGAGGGGGCCCCACTCGAGGGGCTCCGCTGCTACTACACCTGCGAATACCTCCGCGGTCAGGACTTGTTCGAGGCGACGGCCGACCTCGACTTCGACGGGCTCTACGCGATCGTTCAGCAGGTCCTCGAGGCGCTCTCCTTCATTCACGACCGCGGTCTGGTTCACTACGACGTCAAGCCCGAGAACCTCAACGTCCTCACGATCCCGGCCTCCCGACCCGGTCAGCTCGAGCAGCATCTCGTCAAGCTCGTCGACTTCGGGCTGAGCGGGACCGCGACGACCCAGCGCGGCGCCAAGATCAAAGGAACCGTCCACTACGTCGCGCCCGAGGTCGCCAAGTCGCTCCCCTCGGACCGACGCGCCGACCTCTACTCGCTCGGGATCACGCTCTACTACTGCGCGACGCGCAAGCTTCCCTACGACGGCGGGAGCGCGTTCTCGATTATCCGGAAGCACATTGAGCGAATCCCTGTCCCGCCGACCGAGCTGCGAGCCGACGTGCCCGAGGCCTGGGCGGGGTTCATTCTGCGCCTGATCGAGAAGGAGCCCAAGGACCGCTACGCGTCGGCGCCCGAGGCCCTCGCCGACCTCAGCCGGCGACTCGGCAAGCCATACCAAGCTCAGACCTCGGACCGAGGCGGCCCGCTCTCGCCGGCGCTCGTCGGCCGGGGTGAGGAGCTTCGCCAGCTGATCGACCTCCTCCCCACAGATCCCCTCGCAGACACACACGTGGTCTGGATCGAAGGCGAAGAGGGGATCGGCAAGACGCGCTTGATCCGCGAACTCAAGGTCCGCGCTCAGCTCGCGGGCGTCCCTTTCCTGCACGCGGCCTGCGTCCGCGAGGGGCTGCAGCCCTTCGTTCGGATCATTCGTCACGTGCAGACCTTACCGGTCGGTCGCGAGTTGGCGGTGGAGTTCGCGCCCGCCCTCGAGACTTTGTTCCCAGGGGTCCTAGAGCATTCGGCCGAGCCCTTCCAGATTCGAGACGTCGAGGGCCTCCGGGCCGCGATCGATCAGGCCGTCGACTTCTTCATTCGCCTCGCCAAGGCCCAGCCCTTCACCCTCGTGCTCGAGGACGTTCGGCGGGCGAACGAGATCACAGTCTCAGTCCTCGCTATGTTCCTCCGCGCCCTGATCGGCGAGCAAGCTCGCGGGGGTGATCTCCCCTGCCTGATCTTGCTGACCGATCGCCTCGGCCAGGTCAGCGCCGAGACGACCGCCCTGACCGAGGGGATCCCCGAGGAGTTCCAAGCAGAGATCTCTGAGGACCTCAGCGAGCTGCGAGTCCAGTTGAGCGCAGCGCGACTCCTGGTCTCGGTTCCGCTCTTTCGCCTCGGCAAGCTCGAGACCGCAGAGCTGATCGGCTCGATGCTCGCCCTCAGCGATCCCCCTCCGCGCCTCGTGGCCAAGATCCACGCGACCGCCGGCGGGAACCCGCTCTTCATAGAGGAGCTCGTCCGCAACCTGATGGACGAAGGCGTGTTGGCCCTCCGTCAGGCAGAAGTGTCCGCGGAAGACCTAGACGCGATCAAGGCCCCTCGCTCGCTGGCCGAGCTCCTCGGTCAGCGCCTCGAGCGCCTCGACACGCCAGCTCGTCAGGCCTTGCTCGCGCTCGCCGTGCTGGGCGCCCCCTCGCCGCTGCGCCTGATCGCGAGGGCCGCCGAGCAGGGGACGGACGAGACGCTCGACGCCCTCGACACCCTCGTGACTCAGCAAATGGTCCTTCGCCCCGACGACGACGGCCGGGGGCCACCTTGCTATGGGCTCTCCCACGCTCAGGTTCGCCGGACGGCGATCGGCTCGATCGACCGGACTCAGCTCGAGGCGGCGCATCGCGCAGCGCTCGCAGCCCTCGAGAGCCTCTACGCGGGTGATGAGCGCGAGGAATTCGTCGGGCGCTTGGCCCGCCACGCTCACGAGAGCGGGGAGCTGAGCCAGGCCCTCGAATACGCGATCCGAGCGGGGCTCCAGGCCCAGCAACGAGGCAACCCTCAGCAGGCGATCGAGCTCCTGGACCGAGGCTTGGAGATGCTCCGCTGGAACGACGTGATCGAGACGGCCGAGGAGCGGGAGGTCAAGGAAGTCGTCGTCCTGACGCGACTCAGCGAGGTCCTCGCCACGGTCGGCAGGTATGCGGACGCGACGCGCGCCCTCGAAGAGCTCCTCGCGCTCCCGCGGGAGCGGCTCGGCGAGGCCGCCGTCTGGGGCCGACGGCGCCTGGGGGACCTCGCGCTCCGTCAGGGCAAAGTCGCAGAGGCCCGGCGCTGGCTCCAGGAGGCGCTCGAAGGGAGCGGCCAGGACGTCTCGCTGAGGGGCGAGCGCGCTCGGGTCCTCGAAGTCATGAGCCGGATCGCGCTCTGGCGAGGCGACTACCTCAAGGTGATCTCACTCGCCGGCGAAGCCGTCGAGCTGTTCCGGGCGCTGGACCGCGAACAGGACACGCTCTGGGCGCTGAACATTCTCTGCACGACGGAGTACTACCGCGGCGAGCTGCGCCGCTCGGCAGACCACCTGCGAACTTGCCTCCGCCTGGTTCGCGGAAAGCGCCCCGACCTCCGCGCGCCGCTCCTGCGAATCGGGCTGGCTGAGCCGCTCCTGGGGGAACTCGAGGAGCGCCTGAAGCGATTCGTAAGCGATCCGGCCGCCCAGCCCATGGTCCGCCCGGCGGGCGACGCGTTCGGACTCGTGATCTCCTATTCGGTCCTCTCGACCTACGTCGACCTTGAGTGTCACCTCGAGACGGCCGTTCCCTTCTACGAGGCCTCGATCGAAGCCTATCGACGGCGCGGCGACGCCCACCGGACAGCCTTGGCCCACAACAACCTCGGAGTATGCCTCCGCCACACCGGCGACCTGAGTCGAGCGCGAGAGGAGCTCGAGACGGCGCTCGCGATCCACGAGACGAGCCAGGATCGCCAGGGGGGGGCCGTGACCCTGATGAACCTCGGAATGCTCCTGTTGACGCTCGGCGACGGCGGGGGCGCGAAGGAGCGAGCCTCGCGCGCCCTCGCGATCGCCCGAGACATAGGGATCGTGTGGCTGACGGGGCACTGCCACCGGGTCCAAGGTCGAGTCCTCGCCCTCGGAGGCAAGCTCCGCGAGGCCGATCGAGAGCTCTCCCGAGCAGCGGGCGTGTTCCGAATGGTCGGCAATCAGCGCTCGCTCGCAGATCTCCTCCTGGATCGGGCCGAAGTCGCCCTCGTGGCTGGCCAGCACGACCAGGCCACGACCTACCTGGCGCGAGCGGCCCAGACCCACCCTGGCGAGGCGCCCTCGGACCACCGCTGCCGAGCCACCCTCGTTGAGGGCGGAGTCTCCCTGGCGGCTCGCGATCCGAGCCGAGCCGTCGAGCTCATGGAGCGCGGACTGACTCTTGCCCAGCGGAGCGCGGTCGCAGAGCTGCGCCTAACGGCCCACCGCAACCTCGCTCGAGCCAACACCGAGCTCGGCGCCCTGCGCCTCGCTCAGGAGCAGCTCGACCACGCAGACGTCCTCGTGGCTGCTCTCACAGCGGGTCTGGGCTCCCGAGCCAAGCGCGCCTTCGACCAAAGCGTCGAGGCCCGCCAGGCCCGGGACACCGCCCGGCGGCTGAGCGAGCGGGCCCTCGACCTCTAGCGCTCACCGAGGCAGGAGACTGGTGCCCATCCGCAGGAGCCGATATGCGGTTATGCTGGGTGAATCGTCGACTTTAGGGGGGTTTCAAGGCACCGCATGACCCCGGCCCGCTTCCTACTTGCTGCGTTCTTCGTCTTGATCCTAGGGATGGGATCGGGCCCGCTCCGTGCCCAGCCGGCGAGCCCCCAGGAAGTCGAAGAGTGGTGGGAGGACTTGCTCCTTGAGGGCGGGGACGAGAGCAACCGCGCTGCGTTCGAGCTCTTCTATCGCCAGGTCGAGCCAGCCAGACTCCTCCGCGTCATGGGAGGCAAGAACAAGAAGGCCCGCGTCGGGATCCTCGCCGCGCTCAAGATGACTGGGCGGACGCACCCCAAGACCGCTTTCCGGCTCGCCGAGGCCGCCCTCGGGGATGCGGACCCCGAGCTTCACAAGATGGCCACCCGGGCCATAGGACTCCTCGAGACGGCCTACACCTACGACGAGATCGGACGAGAGCTGTTTCGCCTCCGCGACGCGCGCTCCGAGTCACGCGAGGGCAAGGTCGCGCTTGCGCTCGTTGACGCCATCGGGCGCTTGCGCCGACCGATGCGCGCCACGGGTGTCCTGGTCGGCGCGCTCAGCCACCGCATGTCACCGACGCTCGAGCAGGGGATTCGCCAGGTCCTCGAGCGCTTGACCGCCCACACCTTCGCGACTCCCGCCAAGTGGCGTCTGTGGTGGGAGAGCGTCCTCAAGCGGGACCTCGAGCCGAGCGAGTGGCGAGTCCAGGTCGTCAAGCGGCGGACCGAGGCCGTTCGTCAGCTCCGCACGGTCGCCCTCGACTACTACTCGCGCACACTGACTGCGTATCAGGACAAGCCCCAGGCGCTCCTCAAGGAGCTCGCCCGCGGGCTTAGCGAGGAGCGGATCCCTGGCCTCCCTACCCGAGCGATCCTCGAGTTGGGCAAGCTCGGCCGTCTCCAGCCCGGAGCGACGCCCGAGCAGCAGGCGGTCCGCGCCGAAGCAGTCCGAATCCTGGTCGTTCGGCTTCGCAAGTCCGGCGGCGCCGAGTTCGATCCGCTCAAGGCAAACTTGCTCCGCGCGCTTGGGCGAACGGGTGACAAAGGCGTCTTGGCAGACCTGACTCGCTTCCTCAGTCACGACAGCCCGAAAATGCGAATCGCCGCGGTCGGTGGTCTGGCCGACCTCCGCGCGACCGAAGCGATCGGTGACCTGCTCCGCCAAATCCACCCGGACCAAGACGGACAGCTGATCCTGGCGGCCCTCGACGCTCTCGGTCAGATCGGCGAGGACGCCGTGATCACCCCAGGGCCACCCCCGTTCCGCGTCTCGGATCGGCTGACTCAGTTCTGCGAAGGCGTGCTGGCAGCCAACGGCGACGCCGGGCCCGCCGCTCCGAGCCATCTCGCAGCTGCTGCCTGGTCGCTCGGTGCGCTCCGTCGAATTGGAGTTCCCAACCCCAAGGAAATCGATCTCCTCGGACGACTCGCGGCTCACCCCGACGAGAACGTCCGCTTCAAGGCGATCGGTGCCCTCGGCTCGCTCCCGGGTGAAGGCGCGTTCCTGCTCCTCGAGAGCCGCCTCAAGGCAGAGCCTGCGGTCCACGTCCGCAAGGCGATCTTGAACGCGATCGGGCGCCAGGCCCTGACCGACGCCAAGGTCACCGAGCGCGCAGTCGCCCAACTCGTCCCTTACCTGTTCGAGGCTCGCGAGGAGCTCAGCGCCCTCCGCCAAGCTGCCAGTGATCGCTTGATCCAGGTCGCTCAGGGGGACCTCGAGTTGATCGGGCTGAGCGCGATCCTGACCGGGATCGAGCAAGATCGCGACCCCAAGGCGGCTCGCCAGGCGAGCCTCCCCTTCCTGAGCCTGCTCCCGACCCGCGAGCGCGCCAAGGCCCTCAGCGGCCCCGCCCGCGAGCGCTACCTAACCCTCCTGACCAAACGCGCCTTGGCCCACCTCGAGGCCGACCCCCAACGAGCCCTCGGAGAACTCGAGGAGGTCCTCACGGGACGCGGCTGGCTGATCGTCGGCAAGCTCACCAAGGAGTCCTTCCCGGTGTTCTTTGGGCGGGCTCGGGCCCTGCTCTTGGCGGACCCCAAGCGGCCCAAGAAGGCCTTCGAGATCGCAGAAGCCTGCCTCAAGTACGAGGCCAACCAAGGGACCTGGACCCTGACCCTCGACGCCGTGGAGGCTATGCCCGAGGACGAGTCCAAGGCGAAAACCGCGCTCCTCGACCGCCTCGCCGCCGCCATTGAGAAGGCCCCTGACTCCGTCAAGGAGCGCTACGCGCGGATCCGCCGCGAACTCAACTCGAAGACCGTCTCGCCGACCCCCAAGCCACCTGGTCCCAAGAAGCCTGGTCAGACGAAGCCAAAGACGCCAAACCGGACCGCGACCGGGGCTGGCTCGTGAGGCGGAGGATCCTTGCGGCGTCCTTCTGGGACTTGATTGACGCGTTCTTTGAAGCGCAGCGCGAATACGACGAGACGCACTACCTCTACGAGTTGCGCGTCCTGACCCACGCAGAGGAGCAAGGCGTAGATCGCGAGTGGCTCCGCCTCGAGGCAGCCGAGGTCAGCAAGCTGCTCGACTTCACCAAGCTCGGTGGCCTTCGCAACGGCGCGCTCTATCGGACCAAGGAGATCAGTCACTCCCTGTTCCGGTCTCAAGGCACGACCCACCGCTTCGACCGCTACATAAGCGAAGTCTTCCACGACCTCTCGATCCTGCGTGAGGAGCAATACAAGGTCTCGACTTTCGCCGAGGAATACCGACGCGCAAACGATCTAGCCCGCTACGAGAGCATCCTCGACGAGGTTCACGAGGACTTCCCGCGACGTGTGCATGGGATCCGGACGCTCTTCGCGAAGGCCCAGGCCGAGCTCGAGGGGATCCTGCGCGCCTATCGCCGCGATCCGCTCTACCTCCGCTCGCTCTATCTGTTCGGCGAGGAGACTTTCCGCAACATAGACGCCTATCCCCAAGGCCGGACGAGTCACTGCTGGCAGGTGTTCCCGCTGGGTCCCGCCGAGGCCTCGCTCCTCGCGGCGCGGAGCTTCGCGCAGGGCGGCTTCAAAGAGCAGGCGCTCCACGTGATCACGAACGCGATCAAGGAGGCCCAACGAGAGCCGCCCTACGGCCTCGGCGACAAGGACAAGCTCGTCGAACTCCACCAAGACGCCCTCGCGCTCAAGCGAATGATCGAGGGCAAGACGTCGGTCGAGCTGACCAAGCTCAAGCTCGTCGAGCAGTCCCCACGACGCGGCGACGACTCCGCACCCGACATTGGCGCCGACCGCCGCGACGACGACGTGCTCGCCCACGAAGACCTGAGCGACGAGCTGACCTCCTGGGTCGGCAGCCCCCTGGGCTAAACTGCTTTGCTTCGAAAGCGGAATGAGCTAGATCGCGTGCGCCTTGAGGCAAAGCAGTTTCTAGGGAAGATATGACTAGTGGCTGGACCCGGAGATACC
>JAESQQ010000729.1 GCA_016765095.1 Planctomycetota bacterium
AGACCGCGAGCGCCGCACCGACCTCCTCTCTCGACTGCGCCAGGCCTGCGCCGGAACCCTCAACGCGTCGTCGCAGGACGTTTTGTTGGTGGAGCTAGGCGCGCTGGAGCTGAGCGACGACGCGATCGCGGAGGAGCAGGAGCTGCTCCGCGAGCTCGCGCCCTGCCTGGACGCGCTCTGCGAGCTGCCCGAGCTCGAGCGGAGCCTGATCCGGAGGGTGCTCGCGACCCTGACCGAGGGCATGGTCGCGGATCTCGAACGATTCCCTGGCGAGGACGCGAGCCAGTTGGCCGCCGTCGAGACGCGGCCCGAGCTCCTCCACTACTGCTACCAGGTCGCGGGCTGCGTCGGCGAGTTCTGGTCCCTGATCCATGCCGCCAGGCTCCCCGCGCTCGGGCGCCGGGTCCGAACTCGCCTCGAACCCTTTTGCGAGAGCGGCGTCCGACTCGGGCGCGCGCTTCAACTGACCAACGTCCTGCGCGACGTCCCGCGTGACCTCCGCCACGGGCGCTGCTACCTCCCGCGCGAAGACCTGGCCAGCTTGGCCTCAGCCCGGAGGACCTGCTCGAGGCCGGCGCCTGGGAGCGCGCCCGCCCGCTCTACGAAGACCTGGTCGCCCAAGCCGTCGGCGACGCCGCGGCGGGCCTCGAGCACGTGTTGGCCATTCCAACCAGCTTCCGTTTCCTGCGCCTAGCGGAGCTGCTCCCGCTCCTGCTCGCGCTCCGGACCCTCGGGCTGGCCTTCGCGGAGAACCCCCTCGCCGAGGGCTCGCGCCGCAAGGTCTCGCGCCGCGAGGTGTACGGACTGCTGGTCACGGGCGCGCTCAGGACCGGTGACGACGCTGCCCTCCGACGCTGGTGCCGCGCCGAAGCGCGCCAGGCGGGGCTCGCGCACTACTGGCCCTGAGCCTTCCTGGCGCCTGCTCGGATCCGCTTCGCGCGCTCCCGGTAGAACGCAGCCACCTTGAGGTTCACCGCGACGCCTCGCCCCTCTTGGAAGCGGTCCGCGAGAATCTGGTTAGCCTTAGCCACGAGCTCTCCCCGTTTTGGCGTCACGGTTTTAGTGCTGGCGACGCGGGTCATGAGCTTGATCCCCTGCTCCGGGTTGGCGCGAACTCCCCGCCCGTCGATCAGGCACTCCGCCTGGAGAATCCCCCCGAGCGCGTCGTTCTTCGCCCGAGCCCGAGACGACCAGGTGTATCCCTCTGTGAACTTCTTCTCGGCGAGGAGGAACTCGGCCAGCTTCCCCATGGCGCGGCCCACGCCGGCCTCGGCCGCGTTGCGATACAGAGCGGCCGCTCGAACCAGGTCCTTCTTGACCCCGTCCACCGGACGCACCTGTGAGTAAACGTCGCCTAAGTGCTCATGGGAGGCCGCGTTGCCAAACGCGGCGGCCCTCGCCAGTTGCCTCAGTCCGCGGCTGACGTCTGGCACCGGGGCCTCAAAGAGGAGGAAATGCCCCCAAGCATGACAGCCCTGCGGGTGACCCTGTTCGGCCGCGCGCTGAAAGTAGGGCGCGGCGAGAACCTTGCGCGCCGCACTCGAGCGCGGCGCGTCTCCCCCGACCGGCGGTTTTCCTTTGTAGACCTCGATTCCGAATTGGTAGCTGACTAGCGGGCTCAACGAGATCTTTGCCTCGCGCTCTAGGAGGGCCACGCCTGCCGAGTGAATCTCGGGATCCGAGCCTAGTGGGAACGTGGCGTGGACGGCCAGGACGTGGAGCCCCAAGTCCCCAGCGAGGTACGAGGGGAGACGCTCCGCAGACACCTTGAGAACCTCCCGCCGCCACGCGGGGAGGTCACGCTCTTCCTCAGGAACGCTCCAAAGAGCGCGGATCTGCTCGATCAAGACGCCCCGATACCCCGTGATCCCCACCTCAACGAGAAGATCGTTGGCCAAGACAGGGTTCCAGGGGACTCCCAGAGCCTCCGAGAGGCAGCGGGAGTAGCCGCAGAGGCCCTCTGGGTCCTTGAACTCTGCGGCCAGCTTGTAATCGGCCGCGTAGAGCACTCGGTTGGGGAGCAGCTGGGCACGGTTCAGGCGAGCTCGGACCGCGTACGCGAAGGGGATCCCCAGCGCGACTCCGGCTTTGCACCATTGCTTCACGGCCTCTCGATCGCCAAGGACGTCGTTGCTGACGAGCGCGAAGAACGCGGCCGGGTCGCCCCGCGCCAACTCCGCCTCCACGTGCTCGCGAGCTCGAGCCGCCGAAGCGGGGTCCCCTCGTCGCTTCGCAGCCCGGTAACGGGCTGCGGGGCTGCCCGCTTCACTCGCCTTCCGCAGCAAGGTCCGGGCCTCTTGCGTGTCGACGCTCCCTCCAAGTCCCTCCGCAAGGTAGGCCGAGAGGGTCGCCATGGCTTCTCGGTCCCCCCGCTTAGCGCCCCGTCTGAGCAGGCCCCGCGCCGCCTTTGCGTCGACGCTAGGACCGAACCGATCGCTCCCGCCGACGTCGCACCCCAAGCGGGTCATGGCAGCGGGGTGGTGGTCTGTATTGGCCGCCTGAATGAGCTCCTCGAGCGGCACCCGCCAAGCCCAGACCTTGTATCGGAAGTACTCCGGCGTGCCGCACTCGGGAGGCTTCTGAGCCCAAGAGAGGGGCCCGGCGGGATCCCCGGTTGCGACGGGAGTCGTTGGCGGTGGGAGCGAGGGAGCTACGGAAGGAGGGAGCGAAGGAGACGCTGGCAGAACCGACGACAGGGGAGTCACTCCGAGGGGAGGCTTGGGGATTGGAGTCGCGGTCGAGGCGGGTTGAGAGACCGGAGGCGTGACCCCGCGCCCCCAACTCGACGCGATCGCGAGCGCCACGACCGTCAGCAAGACGAGGAGCGCGATCGCTCCGCCCACCGCCAACCTGCGACCCGTCGTCTCGCTCCCAGCCCGTCCCGCCAGGTATTCCTCGAGGGCCTCGCGGAGAATGTCCGCGCTGGAGTAGCGATCCGCCGGCTCGCGAGCCATGGCGCAGCGAACGATCTCAGCGAGGTCCGGCGGAAGGTCCTCGGGCAGCGGCTCGGCCTCCCCGTCCAGGACCTGCTGAAGCAATGCGAACACGGTCCCCCCCTTGAAGGGGCGGCGCCCCGAGAGGCACTCGTAGAGGATCACGCCGAGCGCATAAACGTCGCTCTGCGCGTCCGCCTCGCGGGCGTCGTTGGCCTGCTCGGGGGCCATGTAGGCCGGGGTCCCCAGAATCACCCCGCTCTGAGTCAGCGAGTGGCGACTCGGGCCCTTCCGGCGGGCGTAGGCGAGGCCGAAATCCGTCACCTTCGGCCGGCCGCCCCTCTCGACGAGGACGTTGGCGGGCTTTAGGTCGCGGTGGATCACGCCGGCCGCGTGAGCAGCCGCGATTCCTGCGGCGATCTCAGCCACGAGCTGCGCGGCCTCGCGGGGGGGCAAGGCCCCCCGCGTCTTGAGGAGCTGCTCTAGGTCCTGGCCCGCGCAATACTCCTGCACGAGATAGGGCGCACCCTCGTGAAGGCCCGCCGAGTAGGCCGCCACGACCCGCTGGTCCCTGATCTTCGCCATGGCCTCGGCCTCGCGAGCGAAGCGGGCCAAGAGCTCGGGGTCGTGCTCGTGGAGGACCTTGATCGCGACTGGAGCTTGGGTCCTGGGGTCCCGCCCGAGGAACACGCTCCCCATGGCGCCCGCGCCGAGCACGCGCTCGACGAGGTAAGGCCCGATCTGGCTGGGGACGTCCACCCCGTGATCCTACCGACCGCTAACACCGTTGACAGCTGGCCTTCCCTGGTCCGCAAGCCCGCCGAGCGAAGCGGTTTAGGGAAATCCTGACCCGTCGTGATCCAGGCTCTATGGCTGGGGCGTATCGGTTTTGAAAGCAAGGAACCTTAGGAAGGACCACCATGAAGCTTCACCGCACTGCCCTGTCGCTCGCCGCTCTTGCAGCCACTGCTGCACTCGTCGGGCCCGCTTTTGGATCGAGCCACCGCGAGGCTCCCGCAATCACTGAGGACCCGACGGCCGACTGCACCGACGTCTACGCCTTCGTGAGCCCGGACAAGACCGACACGGTCACCTTGGTGGCCAACTACATTCCGCTCGAGGAGCCTTCGGCGGGTCCGAACTACTTCAAGTTCTCCGACACGGCGCTCTATGAGATCCACGTCGACAACGACGGCGACACGAAGGAGGACGTGACCTTCTCCTTCCGCTTCACGACCACGACCAAGAACGAAAACACCTTCCTCTACAACACCGGCCCGATCTCAGTGGCCGCCGCCGGCAACGGCTACGACGGCCTAAACGTCGTCCAGCGCTACACGGTGACGCGAATCGACGGCGATCGACGAACGGGCACTCGAACGGTCCTCGGGGCCGACCTGGTCGTGGCCCCCAACAACGTCGGCCCCAAGTCGATCCCCGGCGGCTACGCCCCGATCAGCTCTGCGGCGACGCACGCGCTCCCGAGTGGGATCCAGGTCTTCTGCGGACCGCGAGACGACCCGTTCTTCATTAACCTCGGCCGGAGCTTCGACCTGATCAACATTGACCCGGTCCTGCCCGGTGGCCAGGACGCCGTCCAAGGCGCCACGGCCGACAGCATTGCTGGGTTCAACTGCCACACGATCGCGATTCAAGTCCCCCAGAGCCTCCTGACCGCCAACGGCGCGACCCCGACCTCAGCAGCCGACCCGAACTCGATCATTGGAATCTGGTCCACCTCGAGCCGCCGTCAAGTGCAGCTCCGCCGGACCAAGGGCCGCACGGACCTCGTCGACGGCGCCTGGGTTCAAGTCAGCCGCCTCGGCATGCCGCTCGTCAACGAGCTCGTGATCCCTCGCTCGAACAAGGACATTTTCAACAACAGCGAGCCCCAAGACGACGCGCAGTTCCTGACCTTCGTGCAACAACCTGAGCTCGCCGGAACGCTCGTCGCCCTGTTCGGAGCCAACGGCCTGACCGTCCCCGCTGGCAACCGCGACGACATGGTCGCTGTGTTCTTGACCGGGGTCACCGGCCTGAACAAGAAGGGTGCCGCCTGCGAATACCTTCGCCTCAACATGGCGATCCCCCTCAGCGCCACGCCGAATCGCCTCGGAGTCCTCGCTGGCCAAAACGACGGCTTCCCCAACGGCCGCCGCCTGACCGACGACGTCGTCGATATCGCACTCCGGGTCGTTCACGGAGTGCTCGTCGACGCCGTGGCCCACCCCCTCGAGCTCGGTGACACCGTCGCTGAGAACGACGTCCCCTTCCAGACCGCCTTCCCCTACCTCGCCAACCCCCACGACGGCGTCACCCGCAAGCACCGCAACGAATAAGGCGAGCCACTATGAACACCACCAAGCGCCTCTTGACCCTGACGATTGCTCTTTGTCTCTCTGCGACCTTGTTCGCTGGCTGCAGCAACAAACGCCGATCGACGACTTCGACCACGACGGCACCCGTCACGACCGGAATCGTCGGCCAGCTCACCGGGGACGCCGACGACGAAGTCAGCGCCGCCACCCAGCTGCTCGTCGCCCAAGCCGTCGCCCTCGACGAGAACGACATTCCCCTCGATTTCTAAACCGGAGGCTACGATTCTGAGAGGTCGCCCACGGAGGTAGTTTCACGGCTCCCCTCCGCTAGGACGGCGACCTCGCTCAGAATCGTGCTCCGCTTTACTAGAAGAGTTGGGTCTCGAGAATGGGTCTTCGCTGCGAAGCACGGCTCCCCCCGAGTCCAGGACGTCCTCTTAGGAACTAGCGCGTCGCCCCCCCCCGGGGAGCGGCGCGCTCTTTTTCTTGGGGGGGAAGAGTTCCCCCATTCCTTCGCTCGTTCCTCGCCGCGGAACTCCCCCTTCGG
>JAESQQ010000730.1 GCA_016765095.1 Planctomycetota bacterium
CTCTCGGCGGCCTCCCCGCGCACTTCATTGCGGGCCTAGCGCGGGCCGCTCGAGCCGCGGATCGCCTCGGCGATTCCGGATCGTTTGGTGCCGTCGATCAGGCCGTTGCCCTTGATCAAGGACTCGTCTGCGCTGCGGAGCGCCTTGGCGACCGCCGCGCGGTGGTCGAGGGTCTTGGCGATTTTAGCGTGGCCGCGCTCGCGGGACAGCGTGGCGAGGCGGGCAAAGACCGCAGCTTCGTCCTCGTAGGCCTGCAGTCGGTTGCTCCCGGCGTCGCTCAAGGCGTCCTTAAGAGACGAGCGGGCGCGCTTGCGGCCCCAGTTGGCCCAGGGGTCGGTTCGTGCGCCCCAAGGGTCACCCTTGGCGTTGGGGGTCCCTCCCTTCAGGACCCAGTCGGCGTTCTCAAGGTCGGCTAGGAAGTTGCCGTCGCGCCGATTGCCGAAGTAGACCTCGTCGAGGTGCTTCTTACGGGTGAGGTTGTAGCTGTTGACGTAGGTGTTCACGTCGTCTCGGATCGAGTTCTCGGAGTCGCGGAGGAGCTGGTCGGCATACCGCTCCAGCGAGCCGTAACGGACCTCCATTCGCCGCTTGAGCGCGGCGTGCTTGGCGACGCGCTCGACGGCGGCCTTGCGTTTGTCAGCGTCGATCTTGGCTCGGCGAGCGAGGCCCTTAAGGCGCCCCGCGAGCTGCGCCTCGTCTATGTAGAGCGGGCCATAGAGGAAGTCGCGATAAGCGATCCAGGCTTCGTGGTATGCCTCCGACGCTCGCTTGACGCTCGCGTCGCTTGCGTCGCTCGCGTTGAGCGCGCTGAGCAACTCGACCCCGGCCTCGCCGAGCTCGTCGCGAGCCTTCTTCGTGTCGAGGTAAGCGTTGACGCTCTGGTCGATCTTCTCGGCGAAGTAGAGCACGACCGCCAGCTCGGCCGCCGTGTAGAACCAGCCGCCGACCTTGGCCAGGCGTGAGGTCTTGAGTCCGACTCGCGCCAGGACTCCCGTGTCTCGCGCCTTCTTGAGGCTGCTGACCCAGCGGATTCCCTTGACCCCGCCCTGGACGGCGGCGCTCGAGAGGCCGAGCGAGCCGAGCGAGATCGCGAAGGTCTTCCCCTCGAAGGTGCCCTCGAAGATCATGGGGAGAGCCAAGCCGGCCGCGAGGGTCAGGTTCGTCTTGAGGAGACCGTTGACGAAGGTCGGCTTTATGAACCGCTGGAGATACTTGACATAAGCGACCTCTCCGACGCGAGCCCCGGCCACGAACAAGCCGTATTGCTTGTAGAAGTCGGTCGTCAGGAGCCCGTCGAAGAACTCCTCGATCCGGGCCTTGTCGCCGGTCGCGGTGACCGTGGCGACTTCCTTGAGGAAGAGCGCCATGCCGAAGTGGGCGAGGCCGCCGACTTCGCGGAGCGCCCTGTCCCGCGTCAGCTCCTTCCACTTGAGCGTCCCGTCGCTGCGGCGGTAGCGCGTGAGAGGGTCGGTCCCGGCTGGGCGGTTGGGGAGCAGGGAGCGATAGAGGGTCTCGCCGAGACCGGTCTCCTTGGCCCACTTCCGCACGAGCCCGCGAGTCTGCTCGAGCGCGACCTCAAAGCCCCCTCGAGCCGAGGTGATCCCCTCAGCCGTATCGATCAGGCGGCTCAGGTAGCGCTCGGCGCGGAAGCGCAGGTCCCGAGCGGTCGGGCGGGAGACGTAGGCCTCGCCGTTCCAGTTCAGGAGCGGGAGCAGGAGCTGGGGACCCCCGCGGAGGCCGATCACCTCGAGCGCCTTGCGCGCTTTGCGGGAGAGCGTTCGTCCCTCTGCTTGGTCCGCGTAGCGGACCGCGAGCTCGACCAAGGTCCCCTCGGCCGCCGGGAGGCCCGCGTAGCGCCCGCGAGGAGCGTCTGCGGCCGTGATCCCTCGTGAGAGGAGACGGATCAACGCGTCGAGTTGGGTCAGCGAGCGCTGGCCGGGCGCGACTCGGATCTCGATCGCGTCTCCCTTGAGCGCGACCTGGACGGCTCGCTCGTAGCGGACGGCGCGCTTGGCGCCAGCGTGAGCGACGGCCTTGAGGTAGAGCGCCGCGTTGGCTCGCTTGGCCAGGGCGTCGGCCACGGCGTAGGCCGAGTTCCCGTTGCGGACGGGGAGCAACAGGATCACGTCGGGGCGATCGTTGGTCGCGCGAAGTCGCTCGAAGACGAGGGCGTTGCTCGAGGCGGCTTCGCCCTCGATCCGGATCGAGGCGTCTTTGCGAATCTTGACCCGCTCCAGCTCGCGCTTGAAGGCGTCTGCGTCGAGTGCGGGCGGCGCGCGGACGTTTCGAGTCAAGAACCCTTCGTAGCGCTTGGGGTCGAGGCCGAGCGACTCGAGCGTCCGGCGCAGCTCGGCACGCGCGAGCGCCGGGTCTGCGTTCCCATAGAACAGGGCCGGATCGACGCCCTTGGGGAGCGGCGCCCGCTTGGGGGCTGGGACGATCTCGCCCTTGGCGGCGAGGGCCTTGGCTTTCGCGATCAGCGCCCGATAGAGCTCGACTTGGAGCGCGTGGTTGCCGGGCGAGCTCAAGTCGAGGTCGTTCATGCGGAACTCGATCGAGCCGCTCTTGGCGGGCAGGTTCGGGTTCAGCTCCAAGAAGTTGGCGAGGTTGAGGGAGCGGAACTTCCAGCCCTTGTTCGCGAGCTCGGTCCCTCCGTGGAGCTTGGCCTCAACCTCGGCTCGGGCGTTGAACAGGGACTCGATCTTCGCTCGGGTCCGCTCGGCGGGCGGGAGCTTGGCCAGCTCCGCGAGGAGGTCGGGGTGGTCGAGGTAGAGCGGCCGGTTGAAGCGGTTGACGTAGGCGCCCTCGGGCCCCGTCTTGGAGCCTGCCGGTCCGTTGAAGATCCCCGCTCCGCGCGCGGGCGCTAGCAGCCGCCGGAGCGAGGGCTCGAGGGTCTCGTGGAGGTTGATCAGGTTGATCAGCCCCGTCGCGTTGCCTTTGGCGTCGATCAGGCCCTTGCCGTCGACGTGAATGTGAACGGACGACTGGAGCCCTTCGCGGACGCGACCGCTCCCGCGCATGGTTCGAATCACGCGCTCGATCTCGGCCGGGTCCTTGAGGCGCGGAGTGATCAGCTCGAAGTCGACTTGTTGGCGTCCGCCGCCTGTGACCCACTCCGGCTCGACTCGCCAGGGACGTCCCAACTTATCGGTCCACTCGGCGCGAATCAGGGCGCGCTTGGACCCGTCAGGGAGCGCCTTTTGGAAGTCGATCCGCTTGATATCTCGCGGGTCGCCTCCGTAGGCGCGCACGAGCGGCTCGAGAATTCGCGCGTAGTCCTGAAAGGTCCGCTCGCTGACTCGGATTGGCGTTCGCTCTCGGCCTCGCAGCTCGAGCTCGACGCCGAAGTCGAGCTCGGCGCCAGGCGTGGGTTGAGCGGCGAGTGGGCTCGCGAGGCCAAGGACGCCGCCCGCAGCCAGCAGGAACGCGAACGCCACCGAACCGCCTGCAGGGCGCCGGCGTCACCATCGTGCGCGACGCCGATCCGGTGGCCCTGCCCAAGGCGTGCAAGAATGCCGTCGAGCTGGAGGGCATCCGCAATGCGCATCGCCGTGATGGCGTCGCGGTCAGCCGTTTCCTCGGCTGGCTGGGGCAG
>JAESQQ010000731.1 GCA_016765095.1 Planctomycetota bacterium
ATCAGCCGCGTTTATTCATGCATTGACCATCCATGGCGATAATATTTTCCAATGAGTAAACCAGATGCTTCAGATCAACGAGTCTTGCTGCTGGGCTGGAATCTCGCCAGCTGGGAGATAATCAATCCGTTGCTTGACCGGGGGCTGCTGCCAAATCTTCAGTCCCTGGTAGACAACGGCAAAAAGACGAGCAGGAGCAGGAGAGGCTGTCGCGAAACTGGCAGTTTTCAACGCAGAGATCGAGGAGACTCGCCGAGAGCCGCAGAGGTCGGGAGCTAGGGCGAATGCGCTCGGATTCGGTGGCGAGGTCGTGAGCGGTAGCGAGGGAAGAAGGGAAGATCCCCTCCCCTTCTTCTTCGCGTGGCACCGCGCGACGCCCTAACGCCCTGGCAGCGAATCCAGAGCATTTGCTAGACCTCCTGATCTCCGCGGCCCTCAGCGTTCCTTTGCGATTCTCTGCGTTGACAACCGCTCTCGCCTCAGGCATTCCCCCAACGCGCTCAAGGCGCGCCGTCCACCAAAAGGGACGCGGCCTCCACAGGAGTCCAGATCGAGGACGAGCACGAGCACGAGCACGAGCACGAGCACGAGCACGTGCACGTGCACGTGCCCTGGCGGTTTCGCCCCCCCCGTGTTCGCCCTCGGGATCCCTCGGCCCTAAGCTACGCCAGCTCTCAGCGAGCCCCATGAACTGACCGGGGCCGGGAGCAAGGGGATAGCCATGGGAAAGCGCGCCAGCGGACTCTCACCACGACTCAGGACACTCGTCGGCGAGGTCGAGACGCTGCTCGGTGAGGCGATCGTGGCTGCCGAGGGGCAAGCCCTCTACGACGCTGTGGAGGCCGTCCGGCTCGACATGGTCCGAGCTCGGGACGGGAGTCCGCGCGTGGCTCAGGGCGCGCTCCGTCGCGCTCGCACCCGAATGGCTGCCCTCGAGCCGCGGGAGCGGGCCGCCCTCGCGCGCTCCTACACGCTCTACCTCGAACTGGTCAACGTGTGCGAGAACGCCTATCGGAGCGCGCGACTTCGCCAGCGCTCGCGAGAAGAGGAGCAGCCCTCGTGCGGCGCGCGGGTCGTTTATGTGCTCACGGCTCACCCGACGGAGTCGCGCTCGCCCAAGAACATTGAGCTCCTCCGACGAATCCAGGGGCTCTTGATCGAAGCCCTCGACGCGGGGCGACCTGTTCCGCGGGAGCCGTTGGCTCACCTGCTTCAGTTGGCCTGGCGGATCGGGACGCACCCCCCTCACAAGCCGACTGTCGAGGACGAAGCCCGCCACTTGTTCTCGCTCGTCAGCGACGAGATCCTGACCGAGCTGCTCCGCCTCGAGCGGGAAGGCGATCGGGTCCTGATCCGGACCTGGGTCGGCGGGGACAAGGACGGCCACCCCGGCGTCGGTCCCGAGCAGACCGACGCCTCGCTCAACCTCTCCCGCGAGCGGCTGCTGGGCTTCGTCGAGACTCGCCTCTGGCCGCGGATCACCCGTGACTTGGCGCTGATCGGCGAGGACCGCCTCTCAGCGGCGCTGGTCGAGCTCGAGCGTTGCCTCGCCGACTTGAAGCGCGTGACGCTCGCCGACGGGCGACGACTGACCTGCTTCCGCGCCGCGCTCGTGGAACTCAGCCAGCGCTACGAGGCGATCTGCAACGTGCCCCACCCGGCGTTGGCTCAGCTCGACCTGCTCCTGTTCCTGTTCCCGGGCCTCGTGATTCCGCTCGAACTGCGCGAAGAACGCGGGCTCTTCGAGCGCTCGGCGCCGATCGGCCGAATGCTGGAGTATCTCGGCCACCTCGCCCGCGGGGGACGAATCGAGTGGTACGTGCGCGGGTTGGTCGTCAGCATGACGGACTCGGCGCAGGACTTGCTTGAGGCTCAGGCCCTCGTGATCGAGATCTTCGGTGAAGTCTCGATCCCGATCGTGCCGCTCTTCGAGCTCCCCTCCGTTCTCCCTCGAGCGCCCGAGATCCTCGAGAACGCCCTCTCGGCGGGGCTCCGCGGGTCACTCCCCGGCTACGAGTGGGACCTCGAGGTCATGCTCGGCTACTCGGACACCAGCAAACGGATGGGCGTTCTGCCGAGCCGGCTCGCGATCCACGACGCCATGCGGGCGATCGGCGAGTGGGCCAAGAAGCGCAAGCAACGGATCTTGTTCTTTCACGGCTCGGGGGGAAGCGTCGGTCGCGGGGGCGGGCGAACCGAGGAGCGGTTTGCGACTTGGCCCCAGGGGGCCTGCGCGACGGTCAAGGAGACCCTCCAAGGCGAAATGGTCGAGCGGACCCTCGCCTCGCGGGAGATTCTGCGCAGCCAGGTTCACCAGATCGGCCGCCACCAGACGGCGCCTCCCAAGCCGAGCCGCGTCAGCGCGCTGACGCGGGAGCTGGCGAGCGTCGCCGAGTCGACCTACGTCGAGGTCGTCGACGAGCGGGCCTTCCAGCGGCTGCTCGCGAGCGCGACGCCCTACACCCGCTTGGGAACGCTCACGATCGGCTCGCGCCCGAGCAAGCGCGCCAAGACCGGTGGGCTCGACTCGCTCCGAGCGATTCCGTGGGTTCTCTGCTGGACCCAGACTCGCTATCTCCTGCACGCCTGGCTCGGGACGGGCGCGGCCTGGCTTGCCCTCGAAGGTCGCCTCGGCAAGGCTGAGGCTCGAGTTGCCCTCGACCGCGCGATTCGGACCGACGCCCTCCTGAGGGCCTATCTGCGCGTGCTCGGATTCACCCTCGCCAAGACCGCCCCCGCGATCTGGGAGGCCTACGTGCGTGAGCTCGCGCCCGACACCGCGCCTGGCCTCGTGCGCCGACTCAAGCGCGAATACGACGCGGCCCTCGACCTCGCCCGGGCCGCGAGCCAAGACGGCAAACTGCTCTCCTATCGACCCTGGCTCAGCGAGAGCATTCACCTCCGCGCGCCCATGATCCACCCGCTAAACCTCCTTCAGCTTGACGTCCTGGCCCTCAAACGCCTCAATCAAGGTCACGAAAGCCTGTTCCGCGAGACGATCACGGGGATCGCGGCGGGAATGCTCACGACCGGCTAACCGTCGGGCATGAGGACACGAGCGGCCCTCTGGCCTCAGGGAAACTAGTGCTGCCCATCACAAGTCGCGGTACACCCCAGTGCTTTCGTAGGGGAGGGGTTTA
>JAESQQ010000732.1 GCA_016765095.1 Planctomycetota bacterium
ACTCGCTGCAGCGGCGGCGGCGGGGTCTATCCCCTGACGCACCCAGACGCCGCTCGGCGCTGCGGCGAACGGGTCGCCGAGCTCGCCAGCGAGGTCAAGGCTGACGTCCTCGTCAGCGGGTGTCCGTCCGCCGCTCGTCGACTCCGGCTCGCGAATCCAGACCTCGAGGTCCAGACCCTAGAAGAGGTCCTCGGCGAGCGGATCCTCGAGTCGCCCACGACCTGAACGCTGTCGCTTCAGCGACAGCCCCAAGAAAAAATCTCTCTTGAGGGAGCTGTCGCTAAAGCGACAGCTCCCTCTGAATTCCTCTCAACGCCGAGACGCGGAGGACGCTGAGGAATCGCAGAGGCGGTTCTCCGCGAAATCTCTGCGTCCTCCGCGTCTCGGCGTTGAATTCTTCGCTCTCGTGCCGCTCGCCCTGCAATGGTTCGTTGCGGACGTGTGCAAACTCATGGAGTCAAGCGAGGACGCCCATAGGTGGATCGCAGCGATCGGATGCGTGCGCGGGGCGCGAGTCATTCCCTGTTCCCGTTGCTATTCCTTCTGTTGATATTCCGTGTTCAACACTCCTCCCTGTCAGACTCCCTTGTCGAAGTCCTAGCGGCAACGCGCTCTACTCTGGCTCCAGAGGCCCTAACTCGGCCCGTGCTATCGTCTCCGCGCTATGAGCGAATCCACAAGCCGAGCCGCCCTCTTGGCCCACCAGGCGCCGGAGTCGGCGATCCCTCAGTGGGCGCGCGCGATGTTCGCTCGACCGGCTGGGATCCCCGAGAGCGAAGCGAAGGTGTTCCCGCTCCGAATCGCCTGCTTCTCGCTCGGGGTCGTCCTTCACGTGACCCTCGCCCTGATCTATCTCGGAATGGGAGTCGTCTGGGGGGGAGTCATCAACCTGGGCTCGGTCGCGGTGTTCCTGATCGGGATCCTTCTGTTGCGCGCCGGCTGGACCCAGCTCGGAAACGTCGTCGGCTGGCTCGAGGTCGTGGCCCACGTGACCGTGTTCACGCTCTTGATCGGGATGGACGGCGGCTACTTGTTCTATGTCGCGATCTTGCTCGTGGCGCCGTTCAGCGTGTTCCGGGCCTCGGTCCCCACAGAGCGCCTGCTCCTCGGGGTGATCGTCTCTGCGGGCTTGATCCTCCCGATCGTGCTCCCGCTCGTGCTCAGCGATCGCGCGCCCATTTGGCCGATCGAGCCTTGGCAGGTCCGCGCAATTTGCGTGGTGAACGTGCTCAACGTGGTCGTGGCGCTGGTCGCAATCGCCTATTACGCGAGCTGGGTTACCGAGCGCGCCGAGGCAGGCTTGGCTCACGAGCACGAGCGGTCCGAGGCGCTCTTGCTCAACATTCTCCCGCCCGTGATCGCCGAGAGGCTCAAGGCAGACCCCGGCACGATCGCCGAGCACTACGAATCAGTCACGGTCCTGTTCGCCGATATCTGCGGATTCACGCTCCTCTCCGCCCGGATTCCTTCCCACGAGTTGATCGCAATGCTGAACGAGGTCTTCACGACTTTTGACGGGCTCGCCGAGACCCACGGCCTCGAGAAGATCAAGACGATCGGCGACGCCTACATGGCGGCCTGCGGTCTGCCCGAGGTCCGCGAGGGACACGCCCAGGCGGTGGCGGCGATGGCGCTCGACATGACCAAGGCGATCCAGGCCTACGCCGAGAAGACCGGGTCCGACCTCAACATTCGAGTCGGAATCCACACCGGCCCTGTCGTGGCGGGCGTGATCGGGACCAAGCGGTTCTCCTACGACCTCTGGGGTGACACCGTAAACACGGCCAGCAGAATGGAGTCCCATGGCGCTCCAGGCCGAGTCCACCTCAGCCGCGCGACTCGCGACGCGCTGGGTGACGCGTTCGAATTCGAGGCGCGCGGCATGATCTCGGTCAAGGGAAAGGGCGAGATGGAGACCTGGTTCTTGGTCGGGGCGCAGGCGGAGTAAGGGCGCGTGAGCGATCAGAAGCTGCGCGAGTTCGAGCGTCGCTACCAGGAGAGCGGGGAAGCCTCCGACGAAGCGGATTTCCTCCGCGAAGCAGTCCGGGTCGGTCGGATCGAGGAGCGCCTGCTCGGGATCGCGTGCGACCTCGGCTACCCGCCGGCCCGCCTGGCCTTCGACACCGCTCCGATTACGCCCGCAGAGATCGAAGACCTCGGGCAGACGCTCCGCGAGAGGTGGGGGCACTGGGAGCTCGTCAACTTCTCTGCTGCCCTCGCTCGACGGCTGGTCCCCTCCGAGGAGACCGAGTCCGAGATCGGTCGTGACGTCCGCGCTGCGCTCGAGTGTGTCGCTGCATGGCTGGAGCAGCCTAGGTGGATCGGACTGCTCTATCATCTAAGCCGCTGGCACCACTCGATCGAAGAGCTCGAGGCTTGGGCGGGCGCCCCGGCCTGGAGCGCGATCCAACACACGATCTGGACGCTCACAGACCCGCGGCCACGCCGGGTCGACCCCAAGACCCGGCGCGCGAACGGAGCGCCTCGGTGCGCGTTTGTCGCCTTGGGTCTCGCTAGCTTCTTGGAGGTCGTGAGCGAGGTCGTGACTCCGCGCCTGTATCGGCTATGAGTCGTGTGGACCGAGATCACTCGGCGCAGAGCTCGGAAGCGGCGCGCTCGAGAAGTGGTAACGACGGCCCGCGGAGCAGAGGCCGGATGTCGCTATGTAGGCCGTGCCGATCTCCTCGTAGAGGTCGGGGGAGAGGGTTCCCGCGGTCAGGGTGAGGGCGCCCTCGTAGCCCACATACCAGGCCAGATCGAGGAGGTTGGAGTCTGCAGGGATCATGGCGTCGAGGCCGTCGCGGATCCCATGGTAGGCAGCCGGCGAACCTCCCTTGGCTCCCGTGAACTGGCCCAGAGCCATGCTGCAGAGCTCGTTCTCGATGGGCTCCTCGAACACGCTCTTTGCGCCGGGGACGGTGCTCGACAACAGGAGCGCGTCCTGGTGGGCTTGATTGGCGAAGATCTGCTCGAGAGCGCGCGGGTCGCCGACCGTCTGGAGCGCGACCAGCTTGCTCCCGCTCAAGCGGTTGATCTCGCGCACCAACCACAGCGCGGGGCGCGCTTCCCCAGAGAGGACGAGCGTGGTCCCGCGCGCCTCCACGCGGAGCGCGATCACGACGGTCGCGGTTCCCTCACTGCTCGTGTTTGCGAGTCGAGTGATGGCGTCGGCGAGGTCGTCCCAGCTCGCGACAGAGCGCGTCGTGAACTGCTTCCGCTCCTGAAGGAAGGCCTCGATTTCGTCCGCCTCGGAGTCCCCGCTGGGTCCGACCAGCGCAAAGCGCGTTGCCCATAGGTCGCGCAGCGCCAGCTCAGACGTCTCGTTTCCTGCGATCTCGACCCTGAACACCAGCCGTCCGATTTGGATCGAGTCCCCGTCGCCGACGGGCGCCGTCGGACCCTCTCCGTTGGTCTCGGTCGGCTGAACCTTGCGTCCGCTGACGTAGACGCCGTTCTGCGAGTTCAAGTCGCGAATCGAACGGTCCTCGGGGTTGAGGACCCCGTGAGTCCGAGAGACGCGATCGTCCCCCTCGATTTCCACGAAGTCGAGGCGAGCTAGGTTCGCGAGGACTTCGCCCCCAAAGGCTCGTCCGACGACGCCCGCGTAGTCGTGGAGGGCGGGCGCGCGCCCAAAGACCGTCGGTCCTTCGACCCGCAGGCGCCGGCCGCTTGTGGGTTCGTGGAGGATCAGGAGAGGCTTGTCCATAGAGCAGAGTCTACGGCGCTCAGCGGGAACCTCGCCCTAGCGCGCGCTGACGCTCCTGAATTGGCCGCCGCCAATGGCCGCCATTCCCTTGAGGAGGGCGGCGTTCGCCTCGCCGATTCCTATGCAATGGACCTCGACGCGACGAAACAGGTTCAGGCGCACCAAGTCGCGCATCAGGTGGTTGGGAAGAATGTAGGGTCCATAGAAGTTGAGGGTCGGCGACTTCGCGCCTTTGTGGCCCGACTCGGGGTCTCCCGAGGTCAACCCGAGGTCGTTGACGTCGACCGCGTTGAAGTCGTCCCAGCTCGGGGCGCCGTCGCTGAGGACGAAGATCGTGTCGACGCCCTGGCTAAAGCCGCGCGGGTCCGTGTGTTCGTAGAGCTCGATCGGGCGCCCGTCGGTGATCCGATAGGCGTCGAGGAGCGCCCCGTGGAGGTTCGTGTAGCCCTTGAGGCGGCCGTGAGGGCGCTTCTCGTCGGGGGGCGCGACTCGCATTCGCCGCAGGGCGTTGATCGTGAGTCGACGGTTCTTGTCGTTGGCCCGAATCAGGCCTTGACCACCAAGGACTTCTGCGTCAGTCCCAAACGTGATCACGGCGTATTGCATTTCGGATCCGAGGGACTCCAGCGAGAGGATCAGCGCCTCTCGGGCCGCGTCGAACCGGGTCTTGATTCGGTCCCAGGGCAGCTTGGCGAGGGGGTCGTCCTTACCCGCTGGGGGGGTGGGGTCCAGCCCGCCTGGCTTGCCCTTGTTCGGATCCGAGCCCGTGACTTCCCGCCTGGGCCCCCGCTTGATCTCTTCCTTCTCGGCCTCGCTTATCGGGATCAGCATCGAGTCGCTGCAGTCGATCAGGAACGCGATCCGGGTCCCCGTGCCTTCGATTCCAAGGAAGCGTGGAATCGTCGCCCCCGGCTTGAGTCCGACGGGGCGCAGGCGTGTCCCCCCTGGGCGGGGTTCTTCGCCGCGTTGAGCTTTGGCGCTCGCTCCGGCCAACGCGGTTCGCCAGGACTCGCCCGAGAGGTAGAGCTTTGAGATGCCCAGCGCGCGGGCGAGGTGGCGCGCGATCACCCAGCGGTTGTGCTTGAGGGTGGCCTCGTCGTCGATTTGATCGATCACTGCCAGGGCCGCCAGGGTAAAGCTCTCTTTGCCCAACTCGCTCCGGCCCTTGACGAGCGCCACTGCGCAGGCGGCTTGGAGCGCGGCCCGCTCGTGGGACTTTGTCCGCTTGAGGGCCTTGGGGTCGAGGACGCCTGGGACCACCGCCAGGCTCTGCGCGCCTGGCGCCGCGTTGGCGAGGGCGAGGACCGTCGCTGCCTTTTGAAAGTGCGACCGCCTCTTCTCTCCGAGCGAGGCGCTGACCTCTTCGACTTGGCCCCACTTGACCTTTAGGCGTTGGCCGAGATACCAGAGCCAGGCGTCTTGGGGCTTCTTGGAGCTCTTGAGCCACTTCGCCCAGATCGCGCCGTGCTCCTCTTGATCGGTGAACTTCTCAGCCGAGATCCCCGCCACGAGGTAGGCCACGTGATCGCTCGGCTCTTCGGCTCGCTTGTAGCGCCTGGCGAGGAGCTTGAGCGCAGCGACGTCTCGGGTGGCCGCGAGCTTCTCGATCGCGAGGGTCCGAATCCAGAGCGCTGGACGGCCCACGCTCTTGCGGTAGGCGCGCAGCTCTTTCTTGAGATCGTCCCCGTGGAGGGGCGCGATTAGAAACAGGATCAAAAACGCGGTGCGCAGGGCTGGCGGCATGGGGCCTCCGGTCTGTCCCAGCTTACTCGCCGCCGAGCGAGAGCTTGATTCGCTGGCCCGGGGCGAGCTCGAGGGCCCCTTCCAAGGGGCCGAGGTCGGTCTTCCCCGACAACAGGTAGAGCCCAGCTTGGCTGAGGGGGCAGCGGACCCGCGTGCTGCCAGGGCTGACCTGGAAGGGCTGCCCCGCAGCCGCGAAGCGCAGATAGAGGTCGGGGCGCTTCTTCTTGAGCGAGGCGGGGACGAGGGCCAGGGTCCCGCGGACGATCTCCCCTGGGCGGAGTTGAGTCGGGAGGACGAGCTCGAGCTCGACTAGCCCCCGCTGGATCTCGATCGCGGGTGCGCCGGTCGGCTGCGGCAAAGTCAACTCGAGCAACAGGCTGACGCCTGCGAAGAGGGCGTAGCGCCCAGGCGGAGCCAAGGCGGCGTAGGTTCCTGGGTCTCCCGCGCGAGCCTCAAGGGCCACGAGGTCGCCGAAGCGACGATCGAGGCGAACGAGGCCCAGGTCTCCCGCGACCACGGGGCGGCCCTGCTCGCGAATTCGAAGCTCCACGGGGTCGCCGGCTGAGGGCAAGTCGAGACTCAACTCGCGCCCTGGGGAAAACTCCCCTGGAACGGAGCGCTCCGAGCGTCCGTCGAGAAGCATGAGCGCGTAGCGAGCTTTCGGGAGCACGATTCGAAAGAACCCGCGCTCGTCTGCTGCGACCTCGTAGCGAGTGAAGGTCTCGAGGTCGATCCAGGCCAACTCGGTGGCCGACACCCCACGAGGGCCTATGACCGTCCCCGCCAGCTCCGCGCGAGGTGCCCGCGAAACACGCAGCTGCGCAGACGCCCCAGCCACGAGGTGGACCTCGTGCACACGCGAACCGGCGACTTGGGGGTCGACTCGAACTCGGTAGCGCCCCGGCGGGAGGTGCTGGAGTCGGTAGCGGTCGCGCTCTTGGCCCCAAGGCGGGAGGGCTGCTGTCGTCGCGTGAGCCAAGGGGTCCTTGCTCAGGGGGTCGATCGCGATCTGGACGGGAGGGTCCTCGTTTCCCTCCGGCGGTGGATCGAGCACGATCTCGAGGGACGTCGAACCCGGGAGGGCGAGCACGACCTCGGACAGACCCGCGCGCCGCGCGGCGTAGCCGTAGCCCGGCGCGACTGCGTAGAGGGTGTCTGCGACTTGGAGATCGTCGGGGAGCCGTTCGAGCACGAACCGCCCCTGGGCGTCGCTGATCCCAGGGTCCCCTTGCTGAGCGGTCGGGAGGATTTGCGCGATCAAGTGGGGCGGGGGTGGCCTCCACGCGACCCAGGCCCCCCGAATCGGACGCCCAGTGGCCGCGTCCACGACTCGACCCGTCACGGGTCGCAGCGTGGCAGTGCGTTCGCTCTGGGAGCTAGCTGGGGAGCCGGTAGCCTGGCTCGTCCGAGGTGTTGGGCGAGGTGTCGGGCGGGGTGCCACGAGGGGCTGGGGGGTCGCTCCTAGGGCAAGGGGTGGAGGCA
>JAESQQ010000733.1 GCA_016765095.1 Planctomycetota bacterium
CGCCCGCGGGAGGGGGTAAACCCCTCCCCTACGAAAGCAATGGGGTGTACCGCAACTTGTGATGGACAGCACTAGTAGCTCGACGCGGGGTTCTTGACCGTTCCAGGGAGAAGAGGGGAACACGGAATATCAACAGAGGGAATGGAAACGGCAACAGGGAATTGACTCGAGCGCAGCGCCTTCGCGATCCCCGGTTGCACACTCACCGTGCAAGAGCCTCGGAGTGGTCTCCATTCTCTGTTCCCGTTGCTATTCACTGTTGATATCCCGTGTTCCCCTCTTCTCGCGATCGAGGCCAGGCAGCACCGGTCAGAATCCCTGTGTCGACCTCTTAGGAAGTTTACCCCCCGGGGCAGCGTCCTCCCTCAGGTCCTACTTAGCAGTCGGCAGGGGACGGGCTGAGCCCGTGCCCATTTCGGGTCGCTGGTTCTCGAAGCGATCCCCCAGCGGACCGTTCTCGAGCTTGAGCACCCCGCGCGGACAGACCGCGGCGCAGACGCCGCAGCCGACGCACGACGCACGGACGATGTTCTCGCCCCGCTGGGCGTACGCTCGGACGTCGATCCCCATTTCGCAATAGGTCGAGCAGTTGCCGCAGGAAATACACTGGCCGCCGTTGGTCGTGATTCGAAACCGACTGTAGAAGCGCTGCAGGATCCCGAGGACCGCGGCCATGGGACAGCCAAAGCGACACCAGACCCGGCTCCCCAGCAGCGGATAGAAGCCGACCCCAATCACCCCCGAGAAGGCCGCCCCGATCGCGAACCCGTAGACCTTCGCGAGGCCGCCCACGGCGTAGCCGACGGTCACACTCGCCTCGAGTTCGCCCTGAGCGACTCGGTAGCTCAGGTAGATCCCAAAGATCGCGAGCGAGGCGAAGAAAGTCACGGCGAGGTAGATCAGTCCGCGCGTGCTGGTTCCAGCTTCCCGCCAACTCCCTTGCGTCAGGCGAAACGCGGCTGCTAAGGCGGCTCCGCCGACCAGCGCCGAACCGATCACGACGACGCGGAGGTCGATCAGGTTGTCGGCCGGGATCCACTCCTGGGTATAGGCCCAGAGCAGTCCGGTGGTGACGGTGATCATGCCGAGCACGGTATAGACCAAGCCGCGTTCGAAGGTCCAAGACGCGACCGACTTGTCGGAGAGCTGGCGGTAGCCGTCTCCTAGGGTCTCGGCCAATCCACCGCAGCCGCAGACCCAGGAGCAGTACCAGCGCTTGCCAAAGAAGTAAGTCAGGATCGGGGTCGCGACGAACGTCGCCATTAGCCCCCAGAAGATCATGAACTGCCCCAGCGCCCCGTCCTCGCCGAGCCTCGCGATCGTGCTCGGGAAGAGCGCGTCGTATTTCAGCGGCCAGAAGAAAGTCAGGTAGGGCTGAGTCTCGAACTCGTAGAAGCGCTTGAGGATCTGGGGAAGCAGGAACGCAAACCCAAGCTGGAAGAACATGACCGAACTGGTGCGCACGAGCTGATACCGGTTGTGCCGGTATTTCATCATCGTGCGAACGCCGAAGGCTAGGACCAAGACGGTGTAGAGGAACCCGTAGAGGAACCACTGGGTGGCAGCCTCTCCCGTGAAGTAGAGGCTGAGCGGGTCGACGAGGCGAATCGCCCCCGCCAGGGTGTCGGCATACCAATAGAGCACGATGTAGAAGCTCGTCAGCCCGACGCCCGCGATCCAGGCCAAGGCGCCGCGCCCTGTCATGGATCCAAAGAACACGCCGTCGTGTTTGATCCCGGGGTGAGTGTTCTTCTTGCTCAGCCAGAAGTAGAGCGCCGCGCCGAGCCCCGCGAGGGGGTAGCTGGTCAGGAACCCGAGCCAGCGCCAGGCACCTTTCAGCCAAGTCGCCTCCGCGACCTCAAATTCGAGAATCTGAACCAGGATCGACAGCACGCCCAGGCCCACAAGCGCCAGGGCCCCTTTCTCTGCGAGCGAGAGCGGGGGAGGCGGGGGAGTCTCTTCGGGCTCACCGAAGCCGTCAGCCTCTTCGTCGAACTCGTAGTCCGTCACAACTGGGAGGGCGCGTGCCATGGCTCTACTCCTGACCTAGGCCGGAACCGGCTGGCCACGGAGGGCGAACCGGATCTCTGGTTCGAAGCGACGACAGAGCTCAGGGTCGAAGGCCGCCTCGGCGAGGTGATCGAGGACGAAGTCGAGGCTGGCCTTCTCCAGGATCCAGCGCTCGCAGACGCGGTGGCGGAGGCGGAGGCCCATGGCGTTTATGCCTGTCACGGCGCCGTCTTGGACGACGAGCCGCAACCCGCGCGGCCCGGTCGGCTCCTCCCACCAGAGGTAGGTCTCTCCCTCGCTGGGTCGGGGCGTCACGAACCCGTAGGTCTGATACTCCAGGTCGAGGAACTTGGCGGAGTTGTACCAGAGGCCGGGATCGTAGGTCTTGGCCTCTCCCGCCATGACGTGGGCCACGCAGCGACCCTGGAGCTTGCCCGTGTACCAGACCTGCTGGAGTGTGTTTCGGCCTTCGCCGGGGGTCTTGATCTCGGCGCAGTCCCCCGCCGCGTAGACGTCGGGCGTCTCGGTCTCGAGGGAGTCGTTGACGAGAATCCCACGCCCGGTGGGAATCGCGGTCCCTTCGGTGACCGCTAGGTTTGGGCGAACGCCCGCCGTCAGGCCGACGAGTTCGCATTCGATCCGCTCGCCGGACTTGGTCGTGACCGAGCCCACGCTCCCATCAGGCCCAGCATGGATCTCCGCTAGCTCGCTCCCAAGGCGAAGGTCGAACCCGTGGGCCTGGATCAGGCGGGTGACCATGGCCGACTCCTCAGCCGGCAACACGTTGCTCCAGTAGCTCTCCTCGCGGACCAAGAACGTGACCTGGATCCCGCGGGAGACGAGCATTTCTCCAAGCTCGATCCCGATCAGTCCGCCGCCTACGATCACCGCGCGCTTGGCGCGCTTGACGTTCTCGTAGAGCGCCTTGAGGTCCATGAGCGAGTAGAGCCCCTGGACGCCGGGCAAGTCCTGCCCTGGCCAGCCAAATTTGTTGCTGATCGAGCCCGTCGCGAGCAGGAGCTTGTCGTAGGGGAGCGCGCGCCCGTCCTTGAGCTTGACTTGCTTGGCCCGGGTGTCGATCCCCGTGACCCAGCCCCGAACCAGATCCAACCGCTGCTCAGCCCAATAGTGATCAGGAAAGGGCTTGGTCTCCTGATAGCGCATGTGCCCCATGAACACGTACATCAGGGAGGGGCGGGAGTAGTGATAAGTCGACTCGCCCGACACGATCGTGATCTTCCAGTCCGGCTGAAGCTCACGCAGGGACTGGGCGGCGCTGATCCCCGTAATCCCATTTCCAATGATGACGATTTCCACGCGCACCCCCTGTGCTGGCCGAGAGTATCCCTTGGCGCGAGGCCAGTTACTCGGAGGAGCCAGCGGGCTCCCTCAGGATCCGTGCGATCGTAGCGGGGTGAAAGTCCGCTGCGATCCAGAGCCGCTCAGCGAGGGCTGCCCCAACGCCCTCGACCTGAGCGTCGAGAACACGAGCCAAGATCAAGTCCTGGTCCTCGAAACGGCGACTTGGGAGGCGCCCGCCCGCGGCGTGCACCGCTGGGCCAAACCTGCCCTGGGAGGCCTCCGCTACGAGGCTGGCCCCGACCGCTACGTCCTTCAGACGACCTCGGGCCAAGTCGCGCCGCTCTCGCTCCAAACCGGAGTCCTCCTGCCCGGCGTTCGAGCCCGGACTTTCCTCCAGACGACGGCTTTGGGGCAGGGCACCAGCTCTGCGACCCTCCTCGTGCGAGCGCACTCGTTTCCGCTCGCCGAGTTCGTGACTCGGGTCTATCAAGCCGACGAGGCCTCGGCCTCGCGACCGGTCCAGCGCTTCTTGCTCGGGCCGGCCCCCGAGGGGCAAGTCCGCGACGCCTGGGTCCACTTGGCCGGCACGACCGAGCTCACCGAGCGCCTGAGCCTCGACCTCGAGGTCGGGCCGGACCCAGACGATCCAGCCGAGGAGGCTCTCCAGCGCGTACCAGACAGCCTGCTCGTGGGTCGCGTCCGCCGCCTGGGAGGAGCCTGGGTCCTGAGCACGCCCGACGGTGCGCTCCACCTCGTCCGGGGCTCAGACCTCCTCCGCTGCTCGCCAGGGACGCTCGACCTCCAGACCCTCGAGGCCCTCGATCAAGACCCGCCCTTTGTGCCCCTCGCCCTCGTGTTTCGCGGCGAGGGCGCCGTGGCCTGGCGTGACGGCGGAGCGCTGGCGCTCGACGGC
>JAESQQ010000734.1 GCA_016765095.1 Planctomycetota bacterium
AGCGGGACGGGCAGTCTGGGGGGCGCGGGCAACGTCGACGCCAGCAACGCCTCGCTGGACTTCACCAACTTCTCGACGGCCTTGACGACGCCCAGCTTGTTCAGCTTCGACGGCGCGAGTCAGGGTCTGATCGTCGACGGGGACGACGCCTTCTTCAGCGTCGACGCCAACGCGAGCGGGACCGGAGTGATCGTCACCGGCAACACCCTCGTCGTGAATGGGGATCTGACGGCGACCCAGGCGCTCAGCTCGGGCCTTCTCAACATAGACGTGGCGGGTGCGTTGAGCCTGGTCGCGACGAACGGGAGCCTGACGACGACGACGGGCATTCTGACGGTCGGGGGAGACGTGACGGCCAACACGCTGAGCACCCTCACGGGCGGGATCACGCTCGACGGCGCAGGCGCGCAGGACGTGACGCAGAATGGGGTCGCGTTCGGGGCTGTGACGATCGCCAACACTGCCTCAGGGGTGGGTGACGTGGCGTGGCTGGGCGCGATCAGCGCCTCGAGCTTGCTAGTCACCAACGGTGACGTGACCTTCCATGTCTCGGGCGGAGCGATCACCGGGACTTTCCAGGTCAACGCTGGCGGTGACGCATTGACGGGCGCGGGTGGAACGCTCCTGCTCGGGGGAGACCTGACTCTGGCCGGAGCGTCCTTCACACCAGGGGGAACGACACTTGAGTTCAACGCCGGCGTGGATCAGACGATCACCTCGAGCCTCACCCTGGGAGCGATTCGAGTCAACCAGGGCGGCGGCGCGAGCCTGCTGACCTCGGGCGGGGTCACGGTCGGCGCCTTGACTCTCGACGCGGGGGACCTCGCGCCAGGCAACGCGGCCTTCCTCGCGACCGGGACGGTCGATCTCAACGGGGGCACCTACACCACGACCTCGGGCTCAACGATCACGCACAGCGTCCAGACAAACTTCGACGGGACGACGGTCACGGTCGGCGTCGGTTCAGACGTGCGAATCAACGGCAACGTCACCAGCTCGGCCCCCGGCGTCGGCAACGCGATCAACATGAGCGCCGGCTTGCTGAGCTTCGGCGGCGCGACGGTTGGACTCACGAACGTGAATGTGAACCAGACCCTCGGCACGATCACCTCCAACGCCGGGGGCACCCAGGCGCTCAGCCTCGGCCCGAACAGCTTCTTCAACTACACGGTGGACGGCAACGTGAACCAGAGCATCGGCGTGCTGACGGTCACGAGCGTGCTCCAGGTCAACCAGACGCTCGACCTGAACTCCGGCGCCGGCGTCTTCACGGATATCACCGTCTCGGGTACCGGCAACCTGGACGCGACCGACGCCAACTTCACCGCGTCCGGGACTGTCGATATCAACGGAGCCTTGACCTCGGGGGCAGGGCGAGTCTTGGGCTTCACGGGCGTCGGCGCAGGAGACTTCGTGAGCACAGGCGGCGTCGGGACCGGGACCCTCGACCTCGGGAGCTGCACCCTCGAGATCGCGGCCGCGGTGGTCGATTTGTCGACATTCAACACCGTCACGACCTCGCCCCTCCTGGGTGGTCAGACGATCGTCCTCAACGGAGCGGCGGGCGTTCAGCTGACCCAGAAGAACGCTACGACCTTCCGCAACCTCACGATCAACAAGACTGCTGCGGGGACGGCGGTGACTCCGCAGTCAGCGTTGAGGGTCACTGGGGCCTTCTTGATTCAGAGCGGAACCTACGACGCCGATCAGGACACGATCGTCGACGGCTTGCTGACCCTCAACGGCAACGGGCGCTTCAGCGCCCTCGTCGGCGGGGCGACCTTCAGCTTCAACGCCGCGACCAACTGCGTTCAGATCGACACGGGTGGGATCATGACCCTCGACGTCGGGACCGTCCCCTCGGCAGGCGGTCTGGACGTGTTCTTCCAGTCGAACTGCACGGTCTCGGGTCCTGGAGGCCAGCTGAACGTCGTCGGCTTGACGGGCAGCGTGACCAACTACGTCCTCCTGGCCCCGGTCGGGGCTGCCTGGACGCTGACGGCCAACGGAGTCGTCAGCGTCCTGCGGGCGGAGGTCCGCAACAGCACCGGAGCAGGTGCGAACATTCCGATCTCGGCCGCCACGTCCGTCGACGGCGGTGGCAACAACACGCCGGGCGGCTGGATCTTCCCCGCCAAGGACACGACCTGGACCCGCACCGGTGCGATCGCGGGGATCTGGAGCGACCCTGCGAACTGGGGCGACGGAGTGCCGGTCGCTACGGACCGGGTGTTCTTCAACGACACGGGCAACGCGCCCAGCCAAATGGACATTGGCGCGGGTGCGGGGGGTCTCAGCCTTGAGAGTATTGACATGTCGGGCGGGGCGGGCTACTCGGGGACGCTCTCGATTCTTGCCACTGCCCCGCTCACCACGACCGGCGACGCAACTCTGCGCGGCGTCGTCAACATGAGCGCGAACTTGACCCTGGGCGGGACCGCGATCGACCTCGGCGGGGCGGTCAACACCGGGGCGTTCATTCTCCAGGCGAGCAACGCCGCCGGCACCACGACGCTCAGCGGCGGCACCAAGGCCGTCAGCGGCGGCGGAACCCTCGATATCGACGGCGACCTCCTCTTCGCGGGCGGAACCTTGAGCACGACCGGCGGAACGACGACGGTGGCCGGGACGCTGACTGGGGCTTCAGGCACGCTCAACGGCTCGGGGACGATCACCGTCGCTGGTGACACGGTTACCCTGAGCGGAGGAATCGCGACCGGGCTCGCGCTAGGGAGCACCTTCCAACTCACAGGGGCGAGCCCAGTCTCCCTCAGTATCAACACCCTCGATACGTTCGGGATCTTTCAGAACTCGGCGACGGGTGGGTTGACGATTAACGGGACCGGCGTCCTGACGGTCGGGGCCGGGTTGACCTCAAGCAACACCCTCCTCTTCGCCAACGCCGCGGGCGCCAACATTGGCGGCGCGTTGACGGTCGACGGCGGCAACTTCACTGGTGACGGCGGGCAGATTCAGGTCGGCGGCGGGCTCACCTTGACCACGGCCGGGACGGTCGACCTAGTGGCGCCCGGTCCGGCGACGGAGCTCCTCCTTGACGGAACCGGGCCCCAGGCTATCAATCAGGGTTCGCACCAGTTGGGGGTCGTTCGGGTCAACAAGACCGCGGGGACGACGGCGACTTGGATCACGAGCCCCGCGAACATTAGCGGGAACTTGGTCGTGGAGAACGGCTCGGTCGCGTTCACGGCCTTCGCGAACAATCAGGTGCTTGGGGACGTGGACTTCTCGACGGCGGCGGCGGAGAACCTGACGCTCTTGGCGGGGGTGAACACCTTGGCAGTCGGAGGGAACTGGGACCTGAGTAACGCCGACGCCTTCACGCCCAACGCGAGCACGGTCTTGTTCACGGGGACGAACCCGCAGTCGATCACGAGCGGCGGGTTTGCCTTCAACAACCTCTCTGTGACCAAGGCGAGCGGGACGGTCTCGACCCTGGCGAACGCGGTGGTCGTGAACGGGAACCTGCTCGTGTCGTCGGGCGGGAACATGACGCTTGGCACGACGACGACGGTCACCGGGAACCTGACGCTCTCGACGAGCGGGACCTTCGACACGGGGAGTCAGAACCTCTCGGTCACGACTGGGACGACGGCCTTCAACGGAGCGGCGGTCACGATCGCTGGCGGGACGGTGGACCTCGACGGTCCCGTCTCGACGAGTGGCGGGAGCGTGGTCACGCATGGCAGCGGAACGGTCCAGGTGAGCAACGCGCTGGTTGTTCTGGGGACGGTCGATTGGCGAGGGGCAGGGGGCGGGATCTTCACGCTCGACGGGGCGACGCAAGCCCTGACGACGCCAGCGGCGGGTGCCAGCACCGGGTTTGGGGTGTTCAACGCGAACATGTCGACCCTGGCGACGGTCACAGGGACGCTCACCACGCAGAGCACGAACGTGACGGTCTCGACGGCGGAGCTGCGCATGGGCGGGAGCACCCTGACGGTCGCAACCGACCTGACCCTGACGAACGGAGGCGTCCTGACGGGCGCCGGAGTCGTGTCGGTCACGAACGACCTGATCGTGACGAGCGGTAGCGTGACGATGGCGACGGGCGCCGGCGCGCTGACGGTCAGCAATGACTTGACCCTGACGAGTGGCGGCGTGACGACGGCTGGGGGAGCGCTTTCGATCGGCAGAGACCTGGCGCTGGCGGGCGGGCTGCTCTCGGTCGGCACCGGCGGCGCGGACGTGGTGCGGAACCTCGTCGGTGGCGCGGGCGGGCTCACCCTCGCGGGCACGTTCTCGATCGCCGGACCGATCGTGAACACCGGCACAATCACCCTGGCTCCCGGCGGGAGCCTGTTCCAGCTTCGGGGCGCGGCTCAGGTCATGACCTTGAACGGGAACTTCGACACCTTCGCTGGGTTTGAGGTCACCAATACGGCGAGCGGCAACCACCGAATCACGGGCGTTCCCATGAGTGTGACCACGCTCGCGATCAACAAGTTGGGGCCGGCCACGCAAACCGACATTGACGTCAACCTCATCGTGACCGGGACGACTGGGATCGCGGCAACCGCGCGCTTGGATCTCAACCAGCCAGGCGCCAGCGTCCGCTTTGGCGCTCAGGTCTCGATCAACGGAACGCTGAATATCAATCCACTCAGTGGTGGCCTCGACGTCGAGTTGGCGCCGGGGATCGGAAATGGATTCATGCTTGGCGGCGCGGCGGCCGTGCTCAACGTCCAAGGCGCGACTGGGGTGGCCAACTACGTCTCGCTCCATGACAACCTGGCAAACGGAGTCGACCAAGCGACTCGCTGGGAACTCGACAACCTCACCACCCCCAGCCTGGCGGTCACTTTCAACCAGGCTCGGATCACAGACAGCCACACCCGGGCGAATCAGATCGCAAATACGTCGCAGCACGTAGGCGGAAGCAACCTCAACCCTCCTCCTTTCGTGACCCCTCCCGGCTGGGACTTCGCAGGGAAGACCACGATTTGGATCGGCGGGGCGGGCACGTCTTGGGCCAATGACTCGAACTGGACAGCCGGTGCGCCCGTGGCCCGCGACACTGTCGTGTTCGACGACAGCAGCACTGGCAACTCGAGCCTCGTCGACGTCACGATCGCGGCCCCGGGTCTGGCGCAGCTGGACATGGCGGGCGGCAACGGCGGCAACGGCAACCCCTATGTCGACACACTGACAATTGGGAGCGGGTCCCCCCTTCTGGTCCAAAACGCGACGAGCCTGCGAGGGACGGTCGTCGTCAACGCCAACCTGACCCTCGGCGGCGCGACCAACAGTCTCGGGGCGACGACGACGATCGCGGCGGGGGGGGTCCTCCAGGCGAGCGCGGGGGGCG
>JAESQQ010000735.1 GCA_016765095.1 Planctomycetota bacterium
ACCGGTATCTCCGGGTCCAGCCACTAGTGCTCACTGCCCTGCGTAGAGGCGGGCGAAGATCCGGGCCGAGACGAGTCGGGCCAGCTCGCGACCCAAGCTCCGCGCCACGTCCTCGGCGAGCGGATAGAGGGCCTCTCCCTCCCGCTGCCCCCGAGGCTCCATTCCTCCCTGACCCGTCGCGACGCGAACCCGCGCCAGGACGGTCCCGCTCCCCCGGTGGAAGAACAGAGCTTCGCCACGCCCGTGGAGAATCCCGACGTTCTCCTCGTCGTCTGCGAGAGGAGCCGAAAACTCGATCTCTACGCTAAAGGTCAGGACGAAGGGCGCCTTGAAGAGCTCGCTGAACTCAGCCAAACGCTCGGTGGAGGGCGCCACGCCGAGGGCTATCGCTGCCTGCCTGACCTCGCTCTCCTCGTCCTTCAGCTCTCGAAATCGAAGGCTCGCGAACGCGTCCGAGAGCTCGTCGCGGGCTGCCCCTGAGAGCGCCTCGGCCTGGTCGAGCGAGAGCCCTCCGCCGCGATAGGCCTCCTCGTTGACGACCGCGATCGCGAGCGTATCGGCTCCAAACACGTCCCCGGCTTGGATCGCGTCATGGATCGCGCCTCGCGCGCTTGTGAGGGAGACCCAGCGCCCAGACCCAGCCCCGCGCAGGTCGCCGCTGAGGCCCGCCTTGACCGCTTCTTGGCGTCGAGCCGTCAAGGTGCTCCAGGCCCAGCCAGGGAACGCCGCCTCGAACACGGGCACCAAGTCGTCAGCGTCAGCGACCTCGAGTCGATCGGGATCCCTCGGCTGGGGCGTGGGGGCCGGTTTCGGCTGGGGCTCGGTGGAGGTGCACCCCAGAGGCGCCGCGAGGCACACAGTCAAGAGGACCAGCGCGGGGAGTCGAGTCGAGAGGATCGTCACCGGGGCATGGTCGCATGGACGCCGTGGCGCTGGCTCAGGGCCCCGCGTGCTTCGCGACGAGGAACACGAGGCGATCCTCGAAGCTCAAGATCGGGTCTTTGTACCGCTCCTCGAGTTCGCGGATTCCCGCCTCGAGCTGCTCGTCGCTGAAGGCCGAGAAGGTTGACCAGAAGCGGTTTCGGACGAGCGTGAACCACTCCTCGCGCGGGATCTCGAACCGAAAGGCGTGCTCCTGCTCCTCGACCTCGAGCCCAGCCGCCTCCAGAGCGCTCACGTATCTGCTCGCCGGGGGCTGGTTCATCCGCCACACGATCTTCGCCGCGCTGAACAGAGGGTAGTCCGGCTCGACCGGTCGAGTGATCGTCACCAGGCGACCGTGAGCGGAGAGCCGACGAGCGAGGCCAAGGCAAATCTCAGGGAACGCTCCCAGCGAGAGGTGGTGAACGACCTCCTTGAGGAGGAGCGCGTCCCAATCGGCGACCCCAGGGCTCCCTGCGAAGGTCGCCGCGTCCTCGTCCAAACCAGGCAGCCCGCGGGCTGTGGCCTGCTCTCGGAGGGGACTCGGCTCCACGACGCTGGGGAGCGTCGTCAGCCCGGCCGCCTCGCTGAGGGCAGCCGTAAAGGCCCCTGTGCCGCCCCCCAAGTCGGCGAAGCGGGAGGCCGGCTCCAGCCCAAGAGCTGCCACGACATGTGGGATCAGCCAGCGGTTGTAGCTCGAGGCGGGGTCGTAAAAGGCGCTCTGTTCGTAGCGGGCCGCGACCGCGGCGTAATGCTCGTCGCTGGAACCGGAGGGAGGGTCCTCGCTCACGGGGTCCGACGGCGCCACACGCTCGCGTGCGCGAACACCAGCTCGTACTTGCGAACGTGGTCTCGAATCACAAAGGGCATGTCCTGCTCGCTCACGAATTCGAATTCAGGGTCGAGGAACTCGCGGAGGCCCTCCTTGCCCAACACCTCGACGCCGTCTTTGACTCGGCCGCCCAGCCAGACTTCCCGCGGGGTGAAGTCGGGGTGCCAGGAGTAGGGGGAAGTCGCGACGAGCAATCCACCCGGGCGAACGAGACCGCGAGCGCCGCCGAGGCGGCAGAGACACGCTCCGGGGCTCGGCAGGCGGCAGAACACGTTCGCGATCAAGACCGCGCAGAACCCCTCGAACTCGGGAGGGAGGCCCATCGCGTCCGCGCGGCGGAAGGTGACTCGGTTCCGATCGATCTCTTCCGCGACGAGCGCCTGACGATCCTCACGGAGGTCCCCCTCGGCGCGAGCCTGATAATCGAGCTTCCCTTCAGCCTGGAGGTGCCAACACGTCTCGACGAAGGCCGCGCTGAGGTCGATCCCCGTCACGTCTGGACACCCTCGCGCGAGCTCGAAGCTCGAGCGCCCCACGGCGCAGCCGATGTCGAGGGCCTTCTTGAGCTCAATACCGAGTGTGTTCGCCGTCTCGAGCACGAGGTCGGCGCAGCGCCTGGGAAACTCGGTCGCAGCCCGAGCGAACTTGTATGGCATGGCTTGGATTGGCGTGCCGTAGTGCAGCTCGAGGTACTGAGCCAAGACCTCGGTCCGCTCGTACTTGTCGGCTTGACCGCGGGCCCCACCGAGACGAACAGCGCCGCCCGACTCGTCGCCGCTCGCGTCACGGACGAGGTGGAAGCCTGCGTGCTGGAAGAAGTGCGGCCGAAAGTGAAAGCGGGAGAAGACGCTGGCCAGATCGCCGGTGCTCGAGAACGAGCCGCCCAGAATCATGGTGTGTTCGCCGTCGTAGCAAGGCGAGCTGAAGTCGTCGTAGTAAGGGTGGACCTGGGAGCCTGGGAACGGGTGGAAGTCGTCTTCGCACCAGCGCCACACGTTGCCGACGAGGTCATGCGCCCCGGGGCTTGGGTCGAGGTCGACGGGCCCTTCGCTGCCGTAGGCCAAGTTCAGATTCTGTCCCCGCGTCCGAAAGGCCAGCCCGTCCTCGAGCATCACTGGATCCAGGTCGCTCGTCCCCTTCTCCGCGCGCAGCAAGGCGTACTCCGCCTCGGTCGGGAGGCGATAGGACTGCTCCTGACCGTCCTGCTCTGCGAGCCACTGCGCGTAGGCCTTGGCCTCGTGGTAGTTCACGACTGCAGGCCAAGCCCAGGGCATCTCGATCGTCTCGAAGGGCGCTCGGAGCTTGAACTCGTTCAGGCCGGCCGGGCCAGCGCTGACCCAAAAAGTCGGCCACTTGACGTTGCGAAACGTCCGCCAACCCCACCCCTCAGGCGTCCAAAGACGCTCAGAGCGATAGCCGCCGGCGACCACGAAGGCATGAAACTCGCCGTTGCTGACCAGGGTCTTCGAGATCGCGAAGGGTTCGACCGGGCGGCTGTCCTCGCCGTATTCGTTGTCCCACCCGTAGCTCGGATAGTCCCGCGGCTTGCCGAGGGCCGCCTCGCCACCGACGACCTCAAGCCACTCCAAGGTCCGAGCAGGGGGCGTGGCCGAGGGCTCCCCGCGCGGCGCGTCGGCCGGCCAGTGCTTCGGACGCTCGAGCCAGGAGCTTGGCAGCTCGCGGATCAGAACCAAGCTGGTCTCAATGTGGATCCGCTCGTGCTCGAACCCTAGGAACAGGACCCAGAGCGGGTGCTCCCAACCTATGGGCTCGTGGCCCGTGGCCAGCCCTGGGTGGGAATCGATCAGGCCAAGGACGATGCCGTAGACCCGCTTCCGATAGGCCGAGGCCTCGGCCAGGCTCGGCCACGAGGTCTCGTTCTTCGACATGTCGTCCCAGCTCATCTCGTCGACGCCGGTCTCGAAGAGCGTCTCGTAGAAGGGATCGATGGGATCTGTGATCAACCCGGCCACCCGGAGCTTGTTGACGTAGAGCGCAGCCGGGTGGGCGTAGTAGAACACCAGGGGGTGGCGAAGCTGGTGATAGGGCGCCGTGTAGAGCGCCTCCTCGCACCGCAGACCGGAGAACAGGACCTCGGTCAGGGTCCAGGTGTTGTCGAAGTAGTCGCGGACCTCGTCTCGCGTGCACGTGGCCAGGTTAGGGAGAGGAAGCGAGGTCAAGACCCCCTCCCCCTCGAGGTAGCCCGGACACGCCTCTGGCTCTTTGCCGGTCCAGCCCACGAGCAGTCCTTCAGCCAAAGAAATCTGCTCTTCGCCAAGGAACGCATCGGCGAGGGTTAGGTTTGGGTTCCGCGTGATCTTCACGGGTCTGCCTTTAGGAAGGAGTCCAATTGGGGGCGCGATCTTGCGGGCCTCGTGGCCTTTCTGCAAGGAACAGGGTCGATCTACGATCGGCCGCTCGGCAACGTCAGCCCCTAGAGCTCTATTCCCGAGGCCCTCTCTGGCCTGACACGCTTGGCCGAGAGCGAAGCGCTCAACCGCCGGGTGAGGCGCCTGCGCGGGCGGGAATGGTGTGGCCGTCCGTGCCGTCGAAGGCTGGACCGAAGAACTGAAGCGCGAGGACCCGGTTGTTTCCGACCGCGACGAAGCTGTGAACGGATCCGGTTGGGAGGAACACGAGGGCTTCCTCACCGACAGGGGTCATGACGTAGGAGCGCTTGAGGTCCCGGTCGCGAAGGCTGGGTCCCGTCGTATCCGTCCCAGGCTCGCTGCCGAGGCCGATCTTTCCCTCTCCGCTCAGGAACAGGAACACGGAGTCGTGGGCGAGGTGGACGTGGCGGCGAATTCCCCCCAGGGGAAACACCGTCAACGAGCGGAGACTAAGCGCGCCCTCAAGGCGAACAATCTCCGCCTGCCCACCTGGCTTCTCCCCAGAGACTGGAATCGTGGCGATGTCCAGCACATGCCAAGGGCCGCGCGGCCCAGGCTTCGGAGCTCCGACCAAGATCCCCCGCAGAATCTCGCTTGAGCTGATCGTGACTTCAGCCCCGTCCGGGAAGACCACGATTTGGCCGGGCTCGAGGTCCTCGTTCTGGTCGGGACCTGTGGCCTTGCCGGCGCCCTCGATCACGATCAAGGCGCAAGCTCCGCTCGGGAGGCGGGCCGGTGCTCCGACGCCTGCGCGCAGCGAACTCAAGGTCAAGTGGCGGCCGGTCCGGAGACGAGAGATCGTGAGCGACGCGAGGGCCTCGTGCTTGCGCGCGACTTGATCCCAAGGAGCCACCCAAGACTCCCGATTCGGATCGTTGTCTTGCGGTGGGGTGATGACGGTCGTGCAGCCCAACCCCAGCGTCAGCCCGAGAGCCAGCCCTAGGGCGAGCGCCTTCACCGATCGACTCGACCGAGCGTTCCGGTTTTGCCGGGAGCTGTCTTGGACGGAGCCTTCTTGACCGGTGCGTTCTTGACCGGTGCCTTCTTGGGGGGTGCCTTGCCGCGGTCCCGCTGAAGCCTCTCCCAGAACTGAACCGCCTTTTTGTAGCGCGGCTCCTTGGGATCGGTCTGCATTGCCTCGCGGTAGGCGTCGAGGGCTTCCGAGTCGAGCCCTCGCGCGGCCTGAAGCCGGCCGACCCGGAAGTGGATCTCGGCCCGCTGGCTCCGAAGCGCGATCCGATTGCGCCGCACGGCCTGAATGACCTGCGACTCCTCGACGTCCCGACGACGCGAGCGGATTCCCTTGATCAAGTCGAGGAGCTCTTCGTCCTTGGCCTTGACGGTCTCGAGGCCCGCTCGAAACGAGACCAGGGCGGCCGCGAAGGCCTCAGACCGGAGCTTCTTGTCCTCGTCCGACCGACCTCGCATGCTCAGCCCGTGCTCGAAATAGGCGTCCCCTTGGGCGACGCGCGCCGCGAGGAAACCGGGTTCATAGTCGAGCGCCTGACCAAATCGAACTGCCGCCCGCCGGAACGCCTTCTCTAGAGCCTCGATTCGACCGAGGTGGTAGTGGGCGAACTTGTGCGCCACGTCCGGATTCGAGCTGTCGTGGCGCGCACGGTCGAGGAGGAGCCGAAGCTCCTTTCGCGCAGCGCCTGGCTTGTTGAACTCCTCGTAATACAGAGTCGCGCGGGTCAGGCGGGCGCTGACGAGGCCGGGGTCCAGGTCGAGGGAGCGCTCGATCAAGATCAAAGCGCGCTGGAGGGTCTGCTTGCGGCCTTTGCCGAGCGCCGCCAGAGACTCTCGTCGCTGAGCGGGAGTCTTCCCCTTCGGCTCGAGCGGGGCGTTGGCGATCGTGACCATTCGGCTCGCCTCGATCCAGAGTTTGGCGGCTGCAGCCCGCTCAGCGTTGCTGACTTTGGCGCCTTTCAAGTCGGGCGCGGATTGCCGAATCGAGCTCCGGGCGAGCTTCCAACCGTCCTTCTTCCACCACGCGTTCCAGCGCGAGACCGCCTTGGCGCGATCCTCCGGGGTGCCCTTGGCACGAAACCCGAAGTGCTGGGCGGTGTAGACCCTGAGCTTGGCAGCGGCTGCCTTGCGAATCAGGATATCGGGGAGCCTGAGCGCCTCGATCAAGACCGGAATCCCCGCATAGATCCCGGCCTCGCCGAGCGCAAAGGCGGCGGCCAGGCGAAGCGGGCCGTTGCTCAGCTTGAGGACGTCGGCGAGCTCCTCGAAGCGTCGGAGCGCGGAGAGCTGGTTGACGGAGTAGGCGCGCAGGCGCGGGCTGCCGTCGTTCTTGACGAAGTAGAGCAGGAGTGGCCCGGCCTCGGCGGGAGCCTCCATGGCCACAGACCGCAGCGCGGATTCGCGCTCGTTGGCCACAGGCGAGATCAATCGCTCGGCGAGGCGCGGGATCTTCTCTTCGAGGCGAGTCGGAATCACCTTGCGAACGTCTGCCAGGCGACGGAGGTCTGCCAAGACCTCGTCCGCGGCCTCCTTGTGCACGCCTTCCCGAAGCTTCTCTATGATCCGTCGCGCGAAGACACCCAGGCTCAGGAGTTCGCGGCGGGCTTCACCGCGGGTCGCGAGGTCTGGCTGACCGTTGGGGGTCATGCGGCGGAGGTCCTTGAGGAGCCGCTCGATTCGATTCGCGAGGGCCTTTCCCCCAGCGGGGTGATCAGGATCGCTTAGCTCCTCGCGACCGTCCCGCCAGTGAATCGCCGAGACCACCGCGCGGGGGTGCTTGACCTGCCCCGAGTTGCCCCGGCCCACGATCACGTCCCCGCCGTCCTTCGAGATCGAGACGTCTCCCTGAATGATCGTCCCGTCGCGCAGGACGACGACGTCGAAGGACTTCTGCTCCTTCTTGCCGCCCTCGTCGAGCACGATCCGCACGATGTCGCGGCGGCTGAAGGTCATGGAGCCGAGGGATTGCTTCAGGACGATCTTGTCGTCGCCGCGCTCGATCACCTCGCCTTCGAGGACGCGCCCGTCCTTGAGCTCGATTTGGTCCGCAGAAGCTGGGACCGAGGCTAGGAGCGCCAACAGGCACGCGCTCAGAGAGACGATCCGGACGCGTTCGTTGCGCGCTGCACCATGGGTCATGGATTGGGTCTCCTCTCGCGCCACGTTCGCTGGCACGGGTCATCCCTCAGTCACGAGGCTGAACGCACTCTAGTTCGCGGCAGACCCGATGGGACGCAAGATATAGCCCCTCGGACCGCAATCCAAGCCGCATTTGGAGTGAGCGTGAACGATGTTCACCATTCCCATTCTGGGTGGGAACGATGTGATCGTTTCGATGGGTGGAACGGGGAGCTGACGCCTACTTCATGGCGCTTAGGAGTGGATCGAGGGGTGCAATAGAGGTTGGCAGACGGGAAGGCTTGCGGAGTCGGGACGCTCTTGCAGGTCGGGATCCGGTGGGACACCTCACCCCACCGGGTCCCATTCCCGTGCTTTTCTTCGCGCCTGGGCCCTTCGCGCGGAGTCAGGGAGTGGATGGAGACAGCACGCATATCCGTAGGACCGCCGCTCTGGCTCGTGCTCGGTACCCCCTGCCTGCTGCTCGCGGTCGGCGCCTCCCAGCTCGTCGGAGATCGCCGCCTCCCGCCGTCCTCGGACTCAACATCGGCTCCTGCTCAGGCCGCGCCGCCGTCGAACACGACCGCAGCCCCGCTCACGAGCCAGGCCCGACCCCAGCCCCGCTAGAGGCGAGGACTCAGGACACCGCGCTGGGATCCTCAGCGCTCCCAATTTGGGCCAGCCGACCCTCGAGGAGGGCGACCTGCGCGTCGAGTTCCTCGGCCATTCGAGTCAGCTCCAAGTGGTCGGCGTCCCCACGGCGGGTCGAGGGAAAGAGCTGGAGTGTGAGCCGAAGTTCACTCGCGCCAGCGCGGGCCTCGGCCAGGAGCTGCTCGGCTTCCTCACCCGGCTCCTCTGTTTGGGTCGGGGGCGGATCCGGTTGGGGC